>JAFGSO010000105.1 GCA_016934605.1 Calditrichota bacterium
CCAAAATCCAAAAAACCATAAATCTCAAATGATAAATTTAAAAACCAGCAACCAGTAGCCAGATGCCAGTAGCCAGAATTCAACCTCAGGTTGACCTATCGGGACTAAACCATCCCTGGTTTAGCCAAATATATGCGGCCATATTTAAATTAATAACATATCTGAGTTTGGTCCCTATTATCATGGAGTTCGTGAATTATTCAGGGTAAATTTTTTTAGATGATAAGTTCTGATATTTCATGAATGTGCCTTACTTTGTGCCCTTCTATAATGTGATTTGTGAATTAACCAGGCTAATTCATGATTTTACCGGAAAATTCGAAAAAAGGGATTTTCTTCGCTCAAAAAGAGTTTAATTTAGCATAGTTTTGTTCAACTGTTTCAGAGTCTCACCGTATCCCGAAGAGTATATTTTTACTTGTAAAATTCCTTAATTTTCCGTAATTTATATAGATTTAACAAACATTTTCAGACGGAGGAACTGGCATGAAATTTTCGATTATGAGGGATGAAATTTTTGATGCATTGCAGCGGGTTGTGAACGTCATTCCACAGCGGTCCACATTTATGATGACGCAAAATGTGCTGATATTTACCGAAGATAATCTCCTGAAAATGGTAGGAACGGATCTGGAGATTACGCTCATGTCATGGGCACCTGCCTCCATCAGCGAAGAAGGATCTATTGCCGTTCCGGGTCGCCTGTTATTTGACATTATGCGTGAGATGCCGAATATTGAGTTACATTTTGAGTCGGACGAACAGCATCGTATGAAAGTGACTTCGGATTTCGGCCGATATAAATTATCCGGAGTGAATCCAATCGAGTTCCCGCAGAGGCCTGAACTGGGCGAAGATGTCCAGGAACTGATCCTGGAGAATGATGTATTCCACAGATTAATTGAAAACACAATCTTCGCATGTTCCACCGACGAACTCAGGGCAGCCCTCACCGGTGTCTTTTTTAATATTAAGGAAGACGGCATCGAGGCGGTTGCCACCGATGGGCATCGTCTGGCAAAAATGAGCTATAAAGGTGCCAGTTTTCCATCCAAAAATATTATGGCTATCGTCCCCACCCGTTCGCTGAACTTTGTACTGCGAAACCTGGAAGGTGATGGAACCAGTACCATTTACTTCGGAAAAAAACATGCACTGTTTGAGTTAAAGGATTCCCAGCTATATGCCAGACTCATTGAGGAAACCTTTGTAGATTATGAACGAGTTATTCCCAAAGAAACACCCTATGAAATGCTGATCGATTCAGAGGAGTTCTATTCATCGGTCAAACGTGTATCACTCTTCTCTAATCCGCTGACTTCTCAGGTTGTACTCAGCATTACACCTCAGCATGTTGAATTACATGCGGAGGACGTAGACTACGGAGGCGAGGCTCAGGAAAGAATCCAGTGTGAATTTAACAAAGAAGAATTCCGAATCGCGTTCAATTCCAGGTACCTGCAGGATATTCTAAAACACGTTTCGTCTGAAAAATTACAACTGCGGTTCCTGAGACCGGATTATGCTGTTCTGGCGAATCCGCTTGAAACGGCGGAAAACGAGGAACAGCTTATGCTGCTGATGCCGGTTCGGTTGGAATCTGAATAAATGATATTAAAGAAATTAAATCTGACGCATTTTCGAAATTATAACAAGGAAAATATTGTCTTTAAACCGGGAACCAATATTCTCTTCGGCAAAAACGGGCAGGGAAAAACTAATATTCTGGAAAGTATTTACTATCTGTCCCTGACAAAAAGTTTCCGTACGAACACTGAGCAGAATCTGATTTTGAATACAGAAGATTTCTTTCGCATTCAGGGACAATTCCTGAACGAACAGGACCGGGAAATGGACGTATCCATCGCATATTCACCGACTGATGGAAAGCGATTGACTTATAATAATCAGAGAGTATTAAAATTCTCGGATTATATAGGACAGATTCCCATTGTTTTACTTGCTCCCTCTGATCTCGAAATAAGTCAGGGAGGGCCTTACCGAAGGCGCCAGTTTCTGGATATCATGCTTTCACAGGCAAGCCAGCTTTACCTGCATCATCAACTTCAATTCCGCCGAGCATTGAAACAGAGAAATCAGCTTCTTCAGGAAGAAAATGTGTACCATGATGTCCTGAATTCATGGGATGAGGCACTGGTTCAGCAAGGAACCCTGGTGATTGAAAAACGCCTGGAAGCTATAGAAAAACTGGATAGCATCGTGAAGGAATATTATAAACTACTGAGCGGGACGGAAGATAAAGTGAAGTTGGTATATCGGAGTTCTTTCCCCCTGAAAGATGCCGAGGATATAGCCATAGCCTTCAGAAATATTTTGTTTAAACAACGGGAGAAAGACCTTCAGCTAAAGACTACCACCATCGGTCCGCACCGGGATGATATTCTTTTCCTCATTAACGGGAAGGCTTTGAGGTGGGTTGGATCCCAGGGTGAACATAAAACTTTTATCATTTCCCTGAAAATGGCTGAATACCAGTTTCTGAGAAATATCCAGCACCGGCTTCCCTTGTTACTCTTCGATGATATCTTCGGTGAACTGGATGCGGGCCGGATTACTAACATGATTTCCACCCTGAGTGAAATCGGACAGGTTTTTATCACGACAACATCACCTTATTTTTGGGGGAAAATAAAGAGTTGGGAAGGGAATACTTCGTTTTATGAAATCGAGTCCGGACGTATCCGGGAGGCAGAGACGGTATGAGCGAAGCTAAACCCTTAAATCAACTTATCCAGCAGTTTTTCCGTGCAATCGGAATTGACCTGAAGTTTGAAGAAAATCTGGCCTTTGTTTACTGGGACCAGGTGGTCGGCAAAGAAATCTCCGAGCGTACCGAGCCCTACCGGATATCAGATGGCATTTTGTCTGTGCGCGTTAAAGATCCGGCCTGGCGAAACGAACTTCATTTCTTCAAAAAAGATATTCAGGAGAAATTGAATCATAAGATCGGCAAAAGAATTATCAAGGATATAAAATTTTATTGAGCGAGGATGTAATGGCAGAAAAAAACAACAAAAATTTCGCATCAAACTATACTGCGGAGAATATCCAGGTTCTGAAAGGACTTGAAGCCGTTCGTCGCAGACCGGCCATGTATATTGGAGACACCACAGCTCACGGCCTTCATCATCTGGTGTATGAAATTGTTGATAACAGTATTGATGAGGCAATGGCGGGATATTGTACAAAAATCAAAGTGACCATTAATAAAGACGAAAGCATTACCGTTGAAGATAATGGGCGGGGAATTCCGATTGACAGACATAAAGATATGAAGAAGTCTGCCCTGGAAGTTATTATGACGGTTCTTCATGCCGGGGGGAAATTTGATCATACCACATACAAGGTATCGGGAGGTCTTCACGGCGTCGGTGCTTCCGTGGTAAATGCCCTGTCGAAGTGGTGTGAAGTAGAGGTCTCCCGGGACGGCCAGGTGTATTTTCAGCGATATGAGAGGGGTATTCCGGTTTCACCGGTCAAAAAAACGCGCCCCACCAAGAGCAGCGGCACTAAAACTACCTACATGGCGGATGATGAAATCTTCCCGAAAGTAAATTATAATTTTGATACCCTGGCCAATCGCATGCGTGAACTGGCTTTTTTAAACAAGGGTTTGCGTATAATATTGAAGGACGATCGGGATGGAAACAGCGAAGAGTTTCATTATAAGGGTGGATTGCTCGAGTTTATCAAATACATCGATCAGACCAGAACCGCCCTTCATAAATCGATATACGTAACAGGAGAACGGGAAGGTGTGGAGATTGAAATCGCCTTTGAATATAATGATTCCTACAGCGATAATATTTTCACCTATTGTAATAATGTGAATACCATTGAAGGCGGAACGCATCTTGTAGGGTTCAAGTCTGCCCTCACACGCACTCTGAATACCTACGGAAATAAAAATAATTTGCTGAAAAATGTTCAATTGCAGGGAGATGATGTTCGTGAAGGATTAACCGCCGTTATCAGCGTCAAAGTGAGCGAACCACAGTTTGAGGGACAGACCAAGACGAAGCTTGGTAACAGTGAAGTCCGGGGAGTAGTGGAGTCTTTGTTCAACGAGCAGCTCGCGGAGTTTCTGGAACAGAATCCCTCGGTTGGACGGAAAATTATCGACAAAAACGTTGCAGCAGCGCACTCCCGGGAAGCTGCACGCAGAGCAAGGGATCTGACGAGACGGAAAAGCGCCTTGGAGAGCAGCACTCTTCCCGGAAAATTATCGGACTGCAGTATCAGTGACCCGGAGCAGTGTGAAATTTATCTGGTTGAGGGGGATTCTGCAGGAGGTTCGGCCAAGCAGGGTCGGGACAGACGCTTTCAGGCGATTCTTCCCCTTAAGGGCAAAATTCTGAATGTGGAGAAAGCGCGCCTGAACAAAATTCTGGCAAATGAAGAAATTAAAACCATCATTACCGCCATGGGTACCGGAGTGGGTGAAGAGGATTTTGATTATGAACGGTTACGGTATCACAAAATTATTATCATGACAGATGCGGATGTCGACGGTTCTCACATACGAACTCTTCTTCTTACTTTCTTTTTCCGACACATGCGTAAATTGATCGAGTTGGGTAATGTTTATATTGCGCAACCGCCGCTTTATAAGATTTCTTCAGGTAAAGAGGAACTCTATGCATATGACGAGGAGGAAAAAGAAAATCTGGTTAAAAGATTCGGAAAGAACGGGGACGGCGGGAAGGTCAATATCCAGCGTTACAAGGGATTGGGAGAAATGAATGCGGAGCAGTTATGGGAAACAACAATGAATCCCGAGAAAAGGACACTCCTGCAGGTAACCCTTGAAAACGCTGCCGAAGCAGATCATGTATTCAGTACTCTTATGGGAGATCAGGTAGAACCTCGCCGGCTTTTTATTGAAAAAAATGCACGGTATGTCCGTAATCTGGATATTTAATAGGACATTTTCACTTAGACGAGAATAAATACAGGAAATTAATATGGATTTACAACGACAGCGAATTCTACCCACGAATATTGAAGAGGAGATGAAAGACTCTTATCTCGATTATTCCATGTCGGTGATTGTATCCCGGGCTCTTCCGGATGTACGAGACGGTCTGAAACCGGTTCACCGGAGAGTTCTTTATGGAATGAGTGAGCTGGGTCTTCAGTATAACCGACCATATAAAAAGAGTGCACGCGTCGTGGGAGAAGTGCTCGGAAAGTATCATCCTCACGGAGATACTGCAGTTTATGACACGATTGTCCGCATGGTTCAGGATTTTTCACTGAGATACCCACTGGTGGATGGCCAGGGAAATTTTGGTTCGATAGATGGTGATGCTCCTGCGGCAATGCGATATACCGAAGTCCGGATGGCCAGGATTTCCAGTGAGATTCTTCGTGATTTGAATAAGGATACTGTTGACTGGCGACCGAATTTTGATGATACGATGAATGAACCGATTGTTCTTCCGTCAGTTTTCCCCCATCTGCTCTGCAATGGCGGCTCCGGAATTGCCGTAGGTATGGCAACAAATATCCCTCCGCACAATTTAAATGAAGTGGTAAATGCCATTATCGCGACAATTGATAATCCGGATATTACGGTTGAGGAGTTAATGACTCATGTAACAGGTCCGGATTTCCCAACCAGTGGAATTATTTTTGGAGCAGCCGGTATACATGAGGCATATTCAACCGGACGTGGCAAAATAATTGTTCGCGGAAGAGCAAATGTGGAACATGGACGGAATAATCGCAGCAGTATTATCATCAGTGAAATGCCCTATCAGGTGAATAAGGCTTCATTTATCGAAAAAACGGCAGATCTGGTGAGGGATCGGAAGATTGAAGGGATTTCTGATCTCAGGGATGAATCTGACCGTGACGGAATCCGGGTGGTCATTGAACTGAAACGGGAGGCTCAGCCAGAAGTGGTTCTGAATCAGTTATATAAACATACCCAGCTTCAGGTGACCTTTGGAATAATTAATCTGGCACTGGTGGAAGGTGTTCCCAGGGTACTAACGCTGCGGCAGATGATACAGTATTTTATCAATCACCGCCATGAAGTGATCCTGCGTAGAACCCGCTATGAACTGACAGAGGCAGAAAAAAGAGCCCACATCCTTGAAGGTTTGAAAATTGCTCTGGATCATATCGATGAAATTATCCAGGTAATCAAAAAGTCGAAGGATACACAAACTGCTCATCAAAACCTTATGATGCAGTTTTCCCTGTCGGATGTTCAGGCAAAAGCCATTCTGGATATGCGCCTGCAGAGGTTGACCGGGCTTGAACGTAAAAAAATTGATGATGAATATAAAGAAGTTATTCAGACTATAGAACGTTTGCGCGCCGTTCTGGAGAACATCAACCTGCAGTTACAGATTATTAAGGATGAAATAATAGAATTGAGAGATACTTATGGAGATGACCGGCGAACTGAAATTGTTCAGAATTTCGAGGAATTTTCGGTTGAAGACATGATTGCCGAAGAAGATATGGTCATCACAATTTCCCGAGATGGATTCATCAAGCGTTTTCCGGTGAGTGGATATCGGCGTCAGCAGAGAAATACCCGGGGAAGTACAGGGGCGGTAGCAAAGGGAGAAGATTTTATTGAACATCTCTTCATCGCTTCTACTCATTCATACATACTGTTTTTTACGAATCTGGGGCGATGTTACTGGCTGAAGGTTCATGAATTGCCTCAGGTGGGTAAGGCGGGCAAAGGCCGTGCGATTGTCAATATGATCCAGGTAAGCAAGGAGGAAAAGATCCGGGCTTTTGTAACGGTAAAAGACTTTACGGATGATGCTTATCTGATTATGGCGACCCGCGACGGTCTGGTGAAGAAGACAGTTCTTTCTTCCTATGGAAATCCACGCCGGGATGGTATTAATGCAATCAAGATAAATCCAGGAGATGAGCTTATTGAAGTAAGGCTCACCGACGGATCCAGTGACATTATTCTGGCGACGTCTCTGGGGCTGGCGATTCGATTTAATGAGTCTGAAGTGAGAGAAATGGGACGTGTTACCGCCGGTGTTCGTGGTATCTCGCTGAACAGAAAAGACTTCACCATAGGGATGGTTGTGGTAAAACGAGAAGGCACTTTATTAACGGTGAGTGAAAAAGGCTTCGGGAAAAGAACCGCTATCAAAGAATACCGATTGACTCATCGCGGCGGTAAAGGAATTAAAACATTCAAGGTAACTGATAAATCAGGCAGGGTCATCACCATTATGGAAGTGGTAGATGATGACGATTTGATGCTTATTTCCAGTAAGGGTGTTCTGCTTCGCATACATGTAGGGAATATTCGTGCCACAGGCCGCAACACTACAGGAGTTCATCTGATTCGGCTGGATTCGGGAGATCATGTCAGTGATGTAGCTCGCGTGGTGACAAATGAGGAAGAGGAGTAAACGGAGAGTCTTTGAAC
Organism: Calditrichota bacterium; assembly: GCA_016934605.1. Taxonomy (GTDB): domain Bacteria; phylum Calditrichota; class Calditrichia; order RBG-13-44-9; family RBG-13-44-9; genus RQOF01. Next base: position 7,439 of record JAFGSO010000105.1, read on the forward strand.
ACCCCGGATATTCTGTTTTGAACCAGTTGAATTTGCCGGGTATTTGTACACTATAAACATTTAAAAAATAAACTTGTAACAAATAAACAGCGAAATGAACACTTGAAGAAAAAAACTAGTTGATTTAATTGGTTTCATTCAAGCAAATATATGTGTGAATTTTTTGACAATGACGAGAAAAAAGTGGATTTTAAATGCTTAAATTATTATATTTTGAGAAATTTCTAACTTATAGCCGGAGGATATATGAAGAAAATATCTGATTCGACAATCAGACGGATGTCGAAATATTACCGGTCCCTGGATCAGCTTATCGATAAGCGTGTAGAAACAGTCTCATCCGATACTTTGGCAGAGATGGATGGCATTACTTCAGCACAGGTCCGTAAAGATCTGTCCTTTTTTGGCACATTTGGAAAAAGGGGATTCGGATATAATACAAAGGCATTGAAAAAACAAATCGAAAACATCTTAGGTCTTTACAGGACATGGAATGTTGCTATAGTTGGTGCAGGAAATATCGGACGTGCTTTAACCGATTACGCCGAATTTAAGAAGCAGGGTTTTATTATCCGTCTGATAATGGATCGTGATAAATCCAAAATCGGACAGCAGGTACGTGGACTGAACATTGAGGATTTCAATAAAGTGAATGACCTAGTAAAAGATGAGCAGATAGACATTGCCATTATTGCCGTTCCTGCGGATGCCGCTCAGGCTGTTGCCGATAAACTTGTAACTGCCGGTATAAAAGCGATACTGAATTTTGCTCCGCGCAGTCTGAAAGTGCCGCCCGATGTCACTGTAAAGTATGAAAATATGGCAGTTGAAATGGAAGCATTATCTTATTTTCTGTCTAAAAAGAAATAGTAATTATTCACATTTTGAAATTTGTGCCTTCTTCTGAATTTTTTAGAAGAAGGCTTTTTATTTTATAATTTTTATAAGAAAACTTTCCAGATGAAGCTGCCGATCATGATGCATCCTACCATAATCTTGAACAAACTTCCGGCAATAAAACCGACAAAGGTTCCCCATCCTGCCCGGAATGCATGCCGATGTGTTTTTCCGGACAAAAGTTCTCCGGCAAAAGCACCGATAAACGGTCCGAGCAGTATTCCGAGGAAACCCAGGAAAATAATTCCGACAATACCACCCAGTATTGATCCCCACACCCCGGCAGCGGAAGCCCCGTATTTTCTGGCTCCAATGGCCCCTGCATAGTAATCCAGTAAGACCATTAATAAGGTTACGGCGCCCCACAAAAGCATGAAATTTGCACCAAAGTGAGTCCAGTCTGTAGCAAAACCATATATAAAAAAAGCAAGATAAATGAGGGGAATCCCCGGCAGCATTGGAAGAAAAGTTCCGGCAAGCCCAACAATCATTATTGTGAAAACAACAATAAGAAGTATCACTGAAGACATCATAATCCTTTCCACTGATAAATTATATTTATAATTCAGGATCAGTCCATTTACGAAAATGCCTGTCAAACCAGTTTTTATCACATACCTGCTTATATTTGCCTGCTCCTTGCCTTTGTCTGAATGCTTCATAAAGAATGACCGCTGTGGCCACCGATACATTCAAACTCTCCACCATACCGACCATCGGAATATAGATGGTCTGATCCGCTATCTTCAATCCGGCCTTTGAAACACCGCGGTGTTCATTTCCCATAATGATAGCGGAAGGATGCCTCCAATCAATCTCATAAATGCTCTTTGAAGAAGGCTCTGTACAGGCAGCATATATTCTCATATTCAGAGAGTGGAGGAACTTTTGAAGATCGGTATGGCTCTTATAGCGATGGAATTCCAGCCACTTTTTAGCAGATGCCGAAGACTTCCGTCCCAAGCGGGGAAATGGTTCGTTTGTATATAAAAGATAAACGTCGGAGACACCCACAGCATCGCAGGAGCGGCAGATAGCACTCACATTGTGGGGATCATGTATGTTTTCACAAACAACCGTCAGATCGGTCTGCCTGGCCTGCAACACTTTTTTGATTTTGGCCAATCTTTTTTCAGTAGGCATGAAGCAGAAATTACCTGAAATTTACATTGAATTTTATTTTAAATGTAATCCATGAAACCGTATAATTTAAATTAAAATTTGCAAAGACCGATAATTTACAATAACGATAAAAATGTTTAAGTGAACTACCGGATTTTCTGGTGATTTTAATACTTGATTTTTTCAGAATAAATATGTTATTTAGTCTCAAATCATATCACTTAAGTAAAGGAGCCGTTCTATGAAAGAAGTTTTCAGAATTATTATGCTCACCTTGTTCATAATATCCGTGGCTCATACTCAGGGCTTCAGGGATATTTATACCTATCCCGAACAGAGCCAGATGGCCGGCGGTCTGGGCATCACCTGGATTGATGACCAGCCATATACTACAATAACGCTGGCTCCTGAATTTGCACTGGGTAAAGTAGGCATTGGAATTTTCCTGCAATTCCTCATGGACAATCAGAACAATTTCAAGCTTCGGGAAGATGAATTCAAAGATGGAGCGGGAATTTTACGTGCTATCCGGTATGTCCGCTACGGCCACAAATATGATCCGTTCTACGCCAGAGCAGGAACTCTGGAAATGGCATCCCTGGCAAATGGATTTCTCATGTGGAATTATACCAATGCTTCGAATTATGATAAGCGTAAATGGGGCCTTGCTTTTGATATTGATTTCGGTAAATTCGGGTTTGAATCGGTCACCAGCAACCTGGTCAATTTTGAGATAGCGGGAGGTAATTTATACTTCCGACCGGTAAGATTTTTAAATCCGGACATTCCTATTTTGAAAAATCTGCGGCTTTACGCCACTTATGTTTATGAAAATAAGTATCCGTCCTGGAAGGAACGGGGTGAGACAGAAAATATTGAAGCGTACGGCGTAGGAACGGATCTGATATTTCTGGATACACCACTCCTCAAATCGGGAGTATATTACGATTACGGACAACTGCGCAATTTTGGTCATGGACAGGCGACCGGTATTAACGCGGTGGTACCGGAAATTTTTGGACTGATGGCTTTGTCGGCAAAATTTGAGAAGAGGTGGCTCGGCAAACAGTTTATAGCGAATTTTTTCGGACCTTTCTATGATCTTGACCGCGAACTCAATCCCTTCGAATATCCTGAAAGCAAAATTAATCTGCTCCAGAGTGCTGAGGAACATGAAGGATATTTCGGAGAGCTTGCGGGACATATCATCAACCGGATAACTCTAAGAGGAAATTACCAACGTCTGAACGGTGTAAAAGGCAGTGGCATTATTCATGTGGAGGCTCTCGCTCCCAACCTCGTCCCAAAGTTTGAATTGCGCGGTTGGTACGATAAGCGAGGAATTGAAACGTTTAAAGATTTTCGGACGCTGGATAACCGTTCGTTGCTGGCCGCCCAAGTTGGTTACCGCCTGAATTTTTTCCTGGTCGTCTCGACTACCTATTACTGGTACTGGGTAAAAGAAGTAAATGAGAGCGGCGAAACGGTATACCGCCCACTGGAAAGGGTTGAACCACGGTTATCGTTCAGCTTTCAATTTTAAAAAATATCCCCGCCAGGCCGGCGGGGTTTTTATTTCTATGAACCTACTTCTTTCATTAAATAAAACGGTTGAGGGAATCCTTCAACTGATTTATCCCCCGCTCTGCCTGGTCTGTCAGACAACCATAGAGCATCGAATTGAAGGTATGGATATTTGTCAGAATTGTCTCCAATCTTTAACCATAATTCCACCCGATTTTGCAACCGAAAACATTCTTAACCGTCTGGATCCCTGTTTTCTGGACAACCTGATTATCTGTTTTGCCTTCAATGATACGCTTCAGGTTCTTATACATCAGATCAAATACGGGAAATTTCAGCGGCTTTCTGAGAGTCTGGCAAAATTTGCCTGCCTTGAATGTCAGAAAATGACACCTGCAGAAGAAATTGATTTAATTATACCGGTGCCACTGCACCGAATCAGAGAAAAAGAGAGAGGATTTAATCAGAGTCTTGGTATATCAAGGGGATTTTTTGAGCCAATCCGGGACAGGATTCGAACCGATTTACTGCTCCGCCTGAGAGAAACCAGAACACAAACGGAATTAAATCGTGATGAGCGGATTATAAATGTCAGAGAAGCTTTTGAGACTGTAAAACCGGCAGAATTGTATGACAGAAAGATTATGCTGGTGGATGATGTGGTAACTACAGGATCCACGCTGAATGAGTGCGCACGCGTATTAAAAAATGCAGGTGTGGTGAGTGTTGAAGCACTGGCACTCGCCACACCGGTCTTTGGTGAAAAGCAGGATCAGTTCACCCTGTCCTGATTAATTTACATCTCCTGTTCTATCATTTCCTGCAGGGAGATTTCAACAAACCCAGCCGGCGTTTTAAAAAGTTTGTCCGGGACTGTTTCTTCTGATATTTCTTTGACCTGCTCAATATCTATAGAAAAAGAGGAGCCCGTATACCTGCGTATTTCGAATCCCTTTTTCTCCGTAAAAAATTTATCCTCGGAATCCGGTTCCTGCCCCGAGTCAAAATCATCCCGAATAATATTCATGATTCTGAGATAAGCATTTACCAGTTTCTGATTCTGATCAGTCAGCCAGATATGAGTATATTCACCTTCAGAATTTGTACCGACATAAAGTTCGCATTCATATCCAATGATTGTTGTTTTCTGATTTGCCGGCTCCATAGAAAAAAGATCTTCCTCTAGCGGTGTATCCATTACCATATCCTCCGGCGGTAATTCCAACATTTGTTCAAGATTCTCATCTAATTCGTTCAAGGGAGCAGTCAGCACCGTCTTTTCATCCCAGCGAATAATTTTCATTGAATTTGATTTAAGGTCATAAATGATAGATTGGTTTTCTCCCTCATTCATTTCATCTACGCGGTATAGATATCCCTTGATATAGATTGTTGAATTTTCGGTCTCAACATAATCCTTTCCGCTGTTCTTTACGGCAATTTTTCTCAGTTCTTCCGGAGATTTAGCGAATAATTCTTTCATGGCTTCCCGGTATTCCGGGGATTGAAAATCTTCGAGCTCTCGCAGTGACGGAAATGCTTCTGCCATAAGCGAAAGATCTTCATAAACAATTTTGCCCTGAAAATCTTCAGCCGGTATCGTTCCGGAGATCATAAAGACAATAAGCATTATGAAAAATTTGATTTTTGTAAGATGGTTCATATAAAATCCTCCTGTGATACTTTAGATCAGTAAATTTATCAAATGTAAGGGATTTTTCAATAGAAAGAATGAGATTTACACAGAAAAATATTACAGGCAAACCGGGATTGATTTTGAAATCCAAATTCCTCGGGTAGAGATTTCTGCATCATAGCACAAAATTTCCACACCATTCTCAACACTCAACCTCAACAATTTTCCATAATCAGGATCGATGTGATCTGCCGGACGAAAGCAGGTTGAATCTGTTCTCTGAATGACAAAAAAAATGATTGCACGGTAACCCGACTTCTTCAATTTAACCAGTTCTTTTAAATGCTTTTGTCCTCTTAAGGTTACAGCATCGGGAAAAAACGCAATGCCATTTTCCACCAGAGTTACATTCTTAACCTCGATAAAACATTTCTGTGAATCTGACTCCAGTACCAGGTCTATGCGACTCTCATTACTGATTTTCACCTCCCTGCGAATCTGCTGATAACCATTTAACTCTCCAATCCTTCCCCTGATAATAGCTTCTTTCACCAGCAGATTGGGATGCTGGGTATTTATTCCAATCCAGAGGTTATCGACACGAATAAGTTCCCATGTATATTTAAGCTTACGCGATGGAAAATCATGAAAAGTTACCATTACCGGGTTACCCGGAAAATAGCATCCTCTCATGCTACCTGAATTTGGACAATGAGCTGTAACGGCTTCCCCTGAGTGGAGGTTGATATCGGCCAGAAATCTTTTATAGCGCCTAACTAACGTGCCGGGAATCAGTGGTGTGGTAAATTCCATTTCAGATTTTTCATACTCAGCTTGACTAAGGTATTTCCGTATGGGATTTTATTCTTGAAGCAAGGTTCTGGATCCGAGATTGAAGAGCTGATCTTCATCAATCATTTTCCGGTAAAGGTCACCCTCCGTTTTTTCAAGAATATTCAACTTAAGACAGCGGTTCAGGGTGTTGACACCTAAAGTTGGTGGAAATCCAATGTTTTCTAACAAATTAAAAAGCATTTTTACAGGAAATATTTCATCCAGCAATGCAATAATTTTTAGTCTTACCGTGAGATGAAAACGCAACTCTTCTATCGCCCGATCAAAAACCTGCTTATGATCGAATGCCAGTTCCGGAAGATTGCTGAGGGAAAACCAGCGAATTCCGCCGGCATCATCTCCCGCAGTAACCTCCGGAAACGGGGGCGGTAACAGTACACAGTAAACATGACTGATAGTGCGGCCCCGCGGATCCCTTTCCGGATCATCCGCGACCAGGATCGGAAAAAGCAATTCAGTATTCAGTGAGGTTTCTTCCTGAAGTTCACGCTGTGCTGCTTCATATGTTGTTTCATCCATCTGAATATATCCACCGGGTAGTGCCCAGTGGTTTACGAACGGGGGATGCTTCCGGTTGATCAGAAGCAGTTGCAATTCATCATCATAATACCGTAATACCACAATATCTACCGTCACCATAGGACGGGGATACTCATATTGATAAACCATGATCTTATTTCTCTTTTAGTCTGATCTGAATGCTGAAGAAAAATATCAGACCAACAGAGGAGTCTGACATTTGTAAACAAGTTTAAAGAACCTATTTTTCCAGATCGATAAAAACAAATCTGGATTGCCGGTAGGACAAAACTTTAAGCATAAAAATTTTCTGTTTCTTTTCTAATAATTTCTCTATTTTCGTTCCGGCGTCATCCAGACCGGAAACCGGATTTTCATTAATTTCCTGGATGATATCACCAGTTTCCAATCCGCCAATGCCTGCGGGGGATGCTCTGTCTACCTGGTAAACAAATACACCCGGCGTATTTAGAGGAAGATCTTCCTGATAGAGAATATCCCGGGTGAGTTCTCTCATTTCAAATCCCAGTTCAGGAACAGGATAACTTTCTGCCCGTCCGATAGCTTTCGGCGCAGCAGTCAGTTTTACTTTCCGGGGTAAGATTTTTCCATTTCTGAAAATTGTTAAATCTACCACTGTCCCTGGTTTTTCAGTCAGAATTATATTGCGGAGTTCTGCTGTTTCATTGTCTTCAACCACTTTAAGTATGGAATCGTTCACAGAAAGTATCACATCTCCGGTATGAAGACCTGCCTCAGCTGCCGGAGATTCGGCAAATACCCGGTCAATCACAACACCACCCTCCTGAGGAACTTTCCAGTAGTTTTTAAGCTCTTTGGTTAATGCCTGCATCTGTATTCCCAGCCAGGATTTCTGGGCAACCTGATTATCCTCAATGTCAGGTGGATCAGCAATCAATTCCACAAACCATTCCGATGGAGCAATTTCCAGATAGTTTTTATGAAAATCATCAAAATCTCCGGGTCTGGCAGAAGAAAAATCAAAACTCTGATTGATCGTCACTCCCAATGCTTCTCCATTAACATTTGTTACCAGGCCGCCGGCACTGAGGGCCGGCAAATAGTTGTTTATCAGAAACTTCCGCCGGGGAGATTCAAGGACGGCATTAACAAGGTGTGATGTAAATAAGGGAGAATAATTATAAGACGGTCCCAGCAGTTCCAAAACGAATAGAGTATCACCAATCTGTACTGATTCTGTTTTCCGGAATGTGACAAAAGGAAATGAATCTGTCTGGTTTTCTTTCTCGATCCGAATAAATGCGACCTTAGCCTGGTCGTCTTTACCCAAGAAGGTAGCAGAATGTTCATTATTGTCGGAGAGTGTGACTTTGAAATCCGATGGTAAGCCCGATGGCAGGGAACCAGTTGAGGATACCAGATCCATTGAAACCGGATAGACGTCGTTACTTACCATTACCAGACCGGTGGGATCAACCAATATCCCAATTCGATATTGCTTGATTTTGTCAAAAGATCCTATCCTGGCATCACTGGCGATGTTCTGATAAAAACTGACCAGACAAATTTTATCTCGATTTTTCTGAAATATTTTATGAGCACCGGACATAATTTCTGATGGTATGAAGCCGAGAAACAATATTAAAAAAAGTTGTAAGAATTTCATTTTCCGCTATCCTGAATAAATAATTCCTTAAATTGTCCCTTTATTTAACCCATTTTCGCAGGTCTATAGCAGCAAAATACGGAGTTGCCTGCCGTAGAATTTCAAAAAATATAAAATCGGGATCACTTTCCCTTATTTCCTGATACATTTGCTTGAATTCCTTAATATCATGGATTTTTTGCTGATTAATTGATTTAATAACATCTCCGGGACGTAGACCGGCTCTTTCAGCAAATTCTCCGCTTTTTACCGCAGATATATAGATTCCATCGTATTGGGTTAATCCCTGGAGATAAAAAATAGTTCTGTTGATGTTTTTTACAACAAGACCCCAATCTTCAGCTTCAAATTCCGGATGGTATTCAAAGGGGTCGGGTTGAGGGATCACCGTAATCTTTTTAATTTTTCCGTCTCTCCATAATTTGATGTTTGCCTCCTGAGAAACCGGCAGCTCGGATAGAATTTTTCGTACAGCAGGCAGATCTTCCTCATAATTGACATTTATCTGTAATTCATTGATAGACTGAATAACATCACCAGGCCGGATACCGGATTTAATGGCGGGAGATCCGGGGTCCAGATTCGAAACCAAAACTCCTGACAAATCCGGTTTTTTCAGATACTGCTTAAGCTCTCTGAGGGGTTGAAGTTCCAGGCCAATCCAGCTCCGACGAATCGTATCACCTGCCAGCAGTTTACCAGCCATCTCGTTGGCAAGATTGATCGGAATAGCAAAACCGAGATTTTCTGCCAGAAAAACCCCGCGGGCATTAATACCTATAACCTTCCCGTCCAGATTTATCAGGGGACCACCACTGTTTCCTGGATTGATGGCAGCGTCTGTCTGGATCCAGAGATTGTAGGGAGATATCATGGAACCCCGATCTTCAAAATAACGGTCAATTGAACTGATAACACCCATACTGACCGAGCGGGACAGGCCCAAAGGACTCCCGAGGGCCAGAACAAACTGACCGACTTCCAGACTGTCCGAATTTCCCAATTCTGCATAAGGTAAAGTTTCTCCTTCCCATTCTTCAAGATTCAGGCGGATCACCGCTACATCTGTGGATGGATCACTGCCGATAATCTCGGCCGGTAATTTCTTTCTGTTATATAGTGTACATGTCAGTTTTTCTGCATTTTCAACCACGTGATGATTCGTAAGGATGTAACCATCCCGGGAAAAGATAAATCCACTTCCAGTCACCAGGGCATGCCTTTTTTCGCCAGTTGAAAATACCGTTCGAACCGGTTCGATATGGACCAGAGCCGGTATTACCATATCCCTGGCCTTCATGATTTCCTGCTGAAGATCCTTCGAATCCCCCTGTGAAAATCCGTTAAAGTGAAACAGCAAAACAATCACGAAAAGAGTTGAAAAAGTTTTTCCCGTAAAAAAATCCATCGTGTTCCAATCCCGTTTGTATTATTTTATACTATCCCTTTGAATGTTTTTATCATCAGGCAGGGAATACAAAATATAATATGAACTTCCATTTGATGCTATCTTTTTACAATTCCGGCAGATTATCTGATCCAGATAGGGAGTAAAAATATGGATAAAAATCAAAATTTGAAATGTCGTGTTTATTTGAAAAAGGGCAGAGATAAATCTGTTCGGAATTATCACCCCTGGATTTTCAGCGGTGCAGTACAAAAGGTTAACGGTTCATTCAATCCCGGTGATATTGTCGGGGTATACTCGAATGAGGGGCAATTTCTGGCCAAAGGATTTCTAAATCCAGGATCTCAGATCAGAATCCGTATCCTGACATTCGAGGATGAATCAATTGATGATCAGTTTCTCCATAACCGATTGACTCAGGCATTACAATTGAGGATGCACAGTCCTTTTCTGCACACAACTGCATACCGGATCATTAACGGAGATGGTGATTATATGCCCGGTTTGATAGTAGACTGCTATAATGATATACTGGTTATGCAGATTTTTTCACTGGGGATGCACCGGCTCCGGCGTCACTTGATGACATTGCTGAAATCTGTTTTCAAACCGGCTGCTATAGTAGAGAGAAGTGAGGGAAGTGCCCTCGCGGAAGAAGGTTTATCGGCTGAGAACGGGATTATATATGGTGAACTCCCCAATAAAATTATCATTCAGGAAAATAATATTCGTTATGTTGTGGATGTTCTGAACGGCCAGAAAACCGGATTTTTTCTTGATCAGCGTGACAACCGATTGCGGATATCAGCCCTGGCGGAAAACAAGCGTTTACTAAATTGTTTTTCATATACCGGGGGATTCAGCGTGGCAGCCGCTCAGAAGGGGGCTTCAACAACATCTGTGGATGTCAGTGCATCTGCATTGGAAATAGCAAAACAAAATTTTTCACTGAATGGTCTCGAATCCTCGAAACATGAATTTGTTGAAATGAATGCTTTCAACTATTTTTCCGGGAATAAGGATGTTTATGAAGTAATAGTGCTAGATCCTCCTGCTTTTATTAAAAAGCGCTCTCATCTTCCCAGAGGCGCACGTGCCTATCAGGAGATTAATAAGCAGGCGTTGCAGATTCTTGAACCTGAAGGTATTCTGCTCTCCTGCAGCTGTTCGGCTCATGTATCGTGGGAGCTGTTTCAGAAAATTCTTTTTTCCGCTGCAAAGGAAAGTGGCCGGAAAGTCCGGATTATCGGGAAATTCAGTCAACCGCTGGATCACCCAGTTAATATTTATCATCCGGAAGGGGAATATCTGAAATCGTTTCTACTGAGCGTGCATTAATTTTTTTACGGATATATGGTTATCTCAGTACTCAGATATGTTCAGAAAATGTGCCCACGATCGGTTTTACCAGCCGTTCGAAGTCATCATATCGCATTTTAATAACTTCAGAATGAGTCATGGCATTGAAACAGATATCCTCATCTTTGGCCAATGTCGAATCTACATATGTTTTAAGATTATACAGATTTCCAAACGGCGGCATTGCTCCTATTTCACTTTTTGGAAAGAGGCTTTCGAACTCCTCTTCGGTGGCCAGTTCCACTTCTTTCGAATGCGAAACCTGACGGAGCAAATCCAGATTTATCTTATGAGTTGCCGGAAGAACCGCCATAATATATTCACCGTTTGCTTTAAGAATCACGGTTTTAGCGAACATTCTTCCGGGGATATGGCAGCTGGCCGCGACTTCCTGAGCAGTATATGCTTTGGAATGAATCATAGTAACATATTTAACTTCTGTTTCATCCAGAAAATCTGTAAGTTTTTTCTTGAGAGGCATAATATTTTCCCCTTTCTACTGTTTATCATAAATTATATCGTAATATGATAAAATCAAGTTTTTTTTCCAATCCGGCGGAGAGGATTAAAGAAATCCGGGAAAATCAGCAGTTATTGATATACCTTTCCATTACATAAGGAAGGAATTCAATAATTGTGTACCTGAATAAGAAGAGATTAAACTGAATTTAAAAATTGAATTTTTTTTACGGCAACTTTTTTCTATAATGTGCATCAAAAAGAAATCTTATAAAACCCGGATTTTCCCTGGAACAATGATTTTCGATAAGCGTTAATCTGTTGCAAAACTATTGGAGGTAAAATATGACCCTCTTTTACATGAAGGATTCAGATAACAATTCTGATGATTTCCATTATGATGATAGTGACTCCGATGAAGAAGATGACTTACCTGAGGATGATGAAGACGAAGTTGTGTCAAGTGAAACCGAGGATGAGGGAGAACTGGAAGAAATTGAGTCAAAATTAGACCGGGGTGAAGATGTTGCCCTCTCTGCTCTCGAAACAAAAGTGATCGCTAAATCTCAAACGATTTATTCGTGCCCGAGATGCAAGAAGATTTTCTTTAATAAAAAGTGGGTAAAGGATGTCATTACAGACATTTATACCGTTCAGACACAATTGGCCTACTGCCCCAAATGTATCGATAAAACCTATGAAAATTTTATTGGCAGTATCGAAATATTTGATAAAAATCTGAAGGATCGGAAAGAAAAATTTATCGAAACTGCAAGACAAATAGAGCATTCACTGGAGGATGCACCCCCGTTTGAAAACATTATCAATATTGTTGAAAAAAATGGCATTCTTTTCATTTTTACCAACACCACACGTCTGGCGCTTGAAATCGGTAAAGCTCTGCGTCAGGAATTAGGTGGCGGGATTCAGTATGAGTGGTTCGAAAGAAATCAATATTTACGTATCAAGTGGTATGATGAAGTCGATAACAAATCATATTTCAAAGAAAAACTTCGTGCCTTAAAAGACAGACGGTTCGGTATGTTTGCTTTCGAGGATGAGGATTAGTCAAACAAATTAACTGTTATTTCTGACTGGCCTGGTCATGTTGATCGGCCAGTTTTTTTGCCTGAAATGAAATTTAAATTTCTGATTCCGGGAAAAAGCGAAATTAAACAGTGGCAGACAATCCTTATTTTCCACCCTTAACCATCTAACCTGAATAATTCATGAATTCCATGATAACAGGGCACAAAGTAAGATAGGCCAATGATTTAAAGATTTTATCCTGTGAAACTGATTTTAAAATAAGTTTTATTACCTGATATCCAC
>JAFGSO010000106.1 GCA_016934605.1 Calditrichota bacterium
GAATAATCTCTCTCAAAAACCACCGGTGATTGAGGAGTATATTACCGATCCGACACAGGAACCGGATACAAGCAAATGGCATACAAAAATTTATTATTTTGCGGAGTAAATTTAGTTTTATGATCCAAAGCACCGTTTAAAAAAAGCAACCGGATAAGATTACTGACTGTTTTCATGATCCAGCCGGAAATTTTAAGGAATTATATCTTCTACAATAACCTCATTTTCCCGAGAGACGAATTGCGGAAAATTGCATTGATTCAGCTATCGGAAAACTTCGGCGGTTTTTACTGCGAGGGAAATTTCACTATTTATTATTAAATTCTATTCGAATTTCAGAATTCTCCTTATTTAGAAAGGACTTTAAAACGTATTTATATACCAAATCGTGCTGAATTTCTACCGGTAAAACCTCCTCCCGGTCTATAATTGTCCGACTGATAGCTACGGGAGACACAATATCGAAATTTATATCTGCTGCCGGTACATTTCCCAGAATCAGCCTCATCAGATGTTGTTCAGCATTATATTCCACCAAACGGACGGGACAATTAATTTTCGCAAGATAGGGATACCCAGGTTCTCCCCTCTTTAGTTCAATAGCACCGATGGGTTCCGTTATTACCGCAGAATGAACCTGTTTTCCATTCATCCGGATTTCATGGAAATATCGGCCTTCCCCGCTGAGCTCAATTTGAACCGGTTTTCCGTTAATAAAAACAGAATAAGAAAGAGGTTGAAATGAAGCCGGAATATCGGATGAAATATAAACATTCCATGCATTTTCGCGAATTCCGGTTAATTGATACAGATAATAAAGATAGAGTCCGCCAGCCCACAGAAAGGTTGGTTTATCGATTACGCCGTAGTCAGCGGCACTAGAATCTGCGTGGCGATATTCATAAAATGAAGGCTGTCCGTTCGGACTGTTCCGGATACCATCCAGTGTTAGAAATTCTTTCAGCACAGACAAAGACTCTTCAACTTTTCCTGCCTGAAGCAGACCAAGACCGAACCAGATATTTCCCTGGGGCCATACACCGCCGTTGGCATACAGAAAAGGTGCACCAACCTCTCCTTCTCTGAACTTATACAAATCAGTCAGCAAGTGGAAATCCGCCGGCATAGCATTCCGGATACCCAGATTTTCATCCAGCAACTGTACCCGAGCCGTCTCAAGTAACTTCATCTTCATCTGATCATCCAGAATATCAAACGCAGCTGCAATTAGTGAACCGGAATAGTAATGATTATCAAAAGTCAGTGAATCAATCATATTGAAAAGATAGCCCTCTTCTTCATCCCACAATTTACCGATCAGTTGTTCTTTCATTTTTGCCGACAGCTGGAGATATCGTTCCATATCATTGGACTGGTTTAACTCAGCTGACATAGATGCATAATCTTGCAGAGAACGGATCATCAGCATGGACACATAGGATTGCGCGCCATAGATGTGACCAATATCCCACCAGTCCGGACGGGTGGCATACATTAAACCCTCTGATTCAATATTCTGCATCACCATGCTGATGCTTTTCTTAATGATGTGAAATAATTGGCTGACCGTCTCCAGGTCACCACTATGCTTCAGATAGGAATTGGTCAGGATTATAAACCAGAAATGATTCCAGTTATCGGTTCCGCAATATTCGGTTACATATTTCCCGTCCTTCCAGTAATAGGCATGGGGAAGGATCGAATCAGGGCCTGTCAGCGATTTGAGATAAAGCAGGTCGGTTCTCACCCGCTCCAAATCGAAAAATACGGCACCAAGGTCAGTTAAAAGCAAATCATGTGTGAAGAAAAAATTATATTCTGCCGGACACGGCATGGGAACGATCTGACCATCCAGATAATGCATGTTACTGGCCATTACCGCACGAGACCAATTTACAGTCTGATCGATACCAAAATCACCCGTAATCAATTCATTCTGCCTGACAGCATAATCGAATACCCTCTCCCGGTTTTTCTGAATGCTCTCTTGCCATTTTTCTCTGTACAAACCGGCAATTTTAAATTCATCGGCCCTGGTACAGGAGCCAATCAGCCAGACTATTTTCATGCTGTCCCCTGGAGCTACTGTTTTCCGGTAAATCAACTTTGTACTCTCCCCATTTGTCATTGCTCTTGGCATCAGTCCGTCATTTAATAAAAAAACAGTAGCCGAATCGGTATCATCATAAGAATAGCGCCAGATGATAGACCCCTTTTCATCTTCCGGAATAAAGTCAGTTGCTTTTCTCCAGGAATAAGTATGACAGGTACGCAGGACCATTCTGGCTTCGGCATCTACCTTGAATACGCGAGTTTTTCCAGCTGAATCTGTAATTTTCAGCTCTAAAACAAACATCGGCAGATCGTCGCAGGAAGTGTACCTCATTTCCAGTCGATAATCTGAAAACTCCTTTCGGAATATCACAGAAAAAGGAGTATAGTGATAGATCATGGGAATTTCGCTGAGGCTGTCTGTTCCCTCTTCGTTCTGAATATAAAATTGAAAAGGGAGGGATTCCTCCCGTTTCCAATAATCAGTGCTCAGGTCA
>JAFGSO010000534.1 GCA_016934605.1 Calditrichota bacterium
CCTGGTTTATGAACGGGAGGATATTGAGGGAGTAGATTCCAGTATTCTGATGCATCCGAGAATCTGGGAAGCATCCGGTCACGTGGAGGGATTTACCGATCCCCTGGTGGATTGCAAGAAATGTAAAATGAGATGGCGGGCGGATCAGATCGACACAGGCAAAGGATGTCCTAATTGCGGCGGGGAATTGACCGAGCCGCGTCAGTTTAATCTTATGTTCAAAACGTTCATGGGCCCGGTGGAGGATAAAGCCAGCATCGTCTATCTAAGACCGGAAACTGCTCAGGGCATATATGTCAATTTCCACAACGTGAGAGAAACCAGCCGCCAGAAACTTCCGTTTGGCATTGCCCAGATTGGCAAAGCCTTTCGCAATGAAATTACTCCCGGCAACTTCATTTTCCGGACGCGTGAATTTGAACAGATGGAAATGCAGTATTTTGTCAGGCCGGGTGAAGATGAAAAATGGTTTTCTTACTGGAAGGAACAGCGTTTTCTCTGGTACGAACGGCTGGGTATCCGGAAAGAAAAACTGCGGTTTCACGAGCACAGCCACAAGGAACTTGCCCACTACGCCAAATCGGCTTTTGATATCGAATATGAATTTCCCTTCGGCTGGAGTGAAATAGAGGGTATTCATAATCGCACAGATTTCGATCTGGCGAGACATCAGGAATATTCAGGAAAAGATCTGCGATACTATGATCAGCAGGCCAATGAAAAATATATTCCCTACATAATCGAAACATCCACCGGAGTAGACCGTCTGATGCTCACCGTTCTGGCAGATGCTTATGCCGAGGAACCGGAACGGGTTGTTCTGCGCCTGAAACCTCAGATCGCTCCCATTAAAGCGGCCGTGTTCCCCCTGGTAAACAAGCATGGAATGCCGGAAGCAGCCAGAAATTTATTCTCAGATCTTCAGAAGGATTTCAAAGTTTTTTACGATGATTCCGGTGCAGTGGGGCGCCGATATCGCCGTCAGGATGAAGCAGGTACACCTTATTGTATAACCATTGACGGACAGACCCTGGAAGACCAGACGGTGACCGTCCGGGAGCGGGACAGTATGGAACAAATCCGGGTGAATACATCGCGGGTTTATAATTATCTCAAGGAACATATTGCCTGAAAGATACGGGCAGGTTTCCTGTACTCTTCACTAATAACAGAAAGGTTTAAATATAAAACGATGCCGAATTTTTATGGTGCTCCGGAAATTTCCATTCACGAGGTTGACCGAAAACTGAAAACCGGTGAAAAATTTATTCTTCTTGACGTAAGGGAACCGGAAGAGCTTAAAAAAGTCCGCATCGACCATCCAAATCTTCATCTCTCACCATTCAGTCAGATTACCCGGCAACGGCTGAATGCCTTACCTGACGGGATCAAAGAACAGGCAGAAGAGGTTGTGATAATTTGTCATCATGGGATCCGCAGTGCACTGGTCACTGCCTGGCTGAGGGAGCAGGGCTGGCAGAACGTCTACAGTATGGAAGGCGGACTTGCAGCGTATGCCAGGGATATCGATTCTTCCATAGGAACGTACTGAACTCAAAATCCGCATTTTTCTGCTTCAATACGAAATAAACTTTGAAACATTAAAATCGATTAATAAATCAGAAGAAATAAATGTGTCAGGAGATTCTGATATGAAACGGATAATAACTTTAAAACACTTCCTGGTATGCTTTTTATTCCTGCAGTTCCTTACCTGGGTCCAGGACGGATATAGCGCCCAAAAAGGCCTGGGTCTGGGGGTCATTCTGGGAGAGCCGACCGGCGTGAGTATGAAAACATGGATGAGCAACAACACTGCCGTGGATGGAGCACTGGCATGGTCATTTGGCCGGGAGGATGCTATGCATATTCATTTAGACTATCTGTTCCATAAATGGAATGCGATCCGACTGGACCGAAGTACAATTCCTGTTTATTATGGAATCGGTGCAAGATTTAAATTCCAGGAAGACAGCCGGTTCGGTGTTCGATTTCCTCTGGGCATCACACTATTTATCAGAGAAGCACCTATTGATCTGTTTCTTGAGGTAGTTCCGATTCTGGATCTGGCTCCGGGAACCGATTTCGATATTAATGCTGCTATCGGTGCACGTTACTATTTCCACTAATTTTTAACAGTATGAATGGGTTGCCAACAACTTAAAGAGAATTCAGAAATCAGGACGTAAGACCTATACCTTATACCTTATTCCTTGCCTTTCCATCTTCCCTACTCCGTTTCCTGTCGTTTCCAGCTGTAGAAAGCGATGCGGAACTGCTCAAAAAATTCCCACGGAGCATATGGGAAAAGGCTGATATCCTTACTCCGTTTCGGTGAATTGGTCCATGGAAGCAAAATCCTGGCAAATCTACGCCCTTTTTTCTTCTGAACATGAATTTCCCCGTCTTTGGAGCCAAGGCCAAAAGAATAAGCGGGCAGGATGTTCAGAACAACATCACGAAACCAGACAGATAAGGTCATCTTTCTGTTGGTAGATACCCGGCAAAAAGGATCTACCACTTTTCTGAACAGAGAGCGTGAATTGCTGATTTCCCTGTCCAGAAATCTAACCGATTTTATATCTTGAAAATCTATGGAAAGAGTCGAACTGTCTTCAAAAATTATTCTTACCTGATTTTCGAGCAGATCATACAGTTTGGGTTTTCCCCGCAGGAATGGAACTACACCCAGAAACCACATGGTCATCGTATACCAGATACAGAGAATACTCACCAGACCACCAAGGAGGATAGTTGTCTCACTGAAGTTAAATTTATTGTTTCCCAGAAGAATCACATACCAGTAGATGGGCATGATGGGAATAAGCAAAACCACCAGTGGTGGTGTTAGAGTTTTAATGGTTCCCCAGAAACTCCTTTTGCGGCTCTGTGCTTCGTAGATTTTTTGAATTGCCACTTCTTTCCGCTGGAAAAAATCCTCGGATTCATCTTTCGAAAAAATTTGTTGAGCTTTATTCCCCGATCTGCCCAAATATTCTGCCGCTTTTTCCCACTCTTCTGCCTTTTCGTAATGAAACGCCAGCAATTCGAAGAATTCATGCAGCCGGTCCGCATACAGGTTTTCAATGGCATGGGCAATTGCGGCATGTAACTCCTTGCGTTTATTAACCAGGATTGTATTGTAGGCAACTTCCTGAATGAGATAGTGCATAAAAATATAATCGAATTCCTGAGCTTCCTGTTTTTCCAGAATAAGTTCAAGCGATTTCAATTCATTTAATTTCCGATCCAGGTCGGTATTCACCTCCACTACCTGCTCCAGGATGGGGCGGGAAAATTCCCTGCCGATAACCGCCGCACTGAAAAGGACACTTTTAATACTTTCCTGAATATTATCGATGCGGGCCATTATGATACCCTGGATTGTTCCTGGCAGGACAGACTCAAAATCCTGTTGAAGAATCGTAACTTCCCTGTGATTCACACTGATTATATTCTTGTCCAGAAGAGTCTTTACCATTTCCTGCAGATAAAAGGGATTACCCTCCGAACGCGTCAGAACAACCTCTTCTATGCTGGGAGGTATAATATCCGCTTCCAACTGCATTCTGATTAA
>JAFGSO010000002.1 GCA_016934605.1 Calditrichota bacterium
AGTAACTAAATAAATTGCTGATGGAAAAAAAAGGTGTATTACTGGTAAATCTCGGATCCCCTGCTTCTCCTTCCGTGAATGATGTGCAGAAGTATCTCTCAGAGTTTCTGATGGATAAGAGAGTAATTGATGTACCTTATCCGCTGAGAAGGATTATTGTAAAGGGATTCATTCTTCCTTTCCGGTCGAAAAAATCAGCTGAGGCTTACCGATTGATGTGGTGGAAGGAGGGATCTCCCCTGCTGGTGATCAGTCAACGGATCCAGGAAAAATTGATAATGAGGTTAGATGATCCGGTGGTGCTGGGAATGCGGTACGGTAGTCCGTCTATCGAATCCGCGGTGCAAGAACTACTTTCTGCAGATGTAAACAGAATATTACTTATTCCACTTTATCCTCACTATGCCATAAGCACATTTGAATCCAGTGTTGTTGAAACCCGATCTGTTTTACGGGATCTGGCTCCGGAGCTAAAACTGGATATTTTTTCACCCTATTATAATCATCCGCTTTATGTGGAGGCACTGGTTCAGAGAAGTCAGAGCTATTTGACACAGAATTTTGATCATCTATTGTTCAGTTACCATGGACTGCCGGAGCGTCATTTGCGAAGAGCTGATCCTACCGGTAATCATTGTCTTTCCGCTGCAGATTGTTGCGAAACATCCTCCCCTGCTCATCAAACCTGTTACCGGCATCAGGTTTTAGAAACCACCCGATTATTTGTAGAGAAAGCAGCGATTTCTCCCGAAAAATATTCTATCTCGTTCCAATCCCGGTTGGGAAAGGATACCTGGACGAGCCCTTTTACGTCAGATCAGATTATGAAACTGGCAAATGACGGAATTAAAAAATTGCTGGTCATCTGTCCCTCTTTTGTAACGGATTGTCTTGAAACCCTTGAAGAAATTGGAATTCAGGGTCGTGAAATATTTCTGACGGCAGGGGGAGAACGGTTTGAGCTTATTCCCTGCCTGAACGATCATCCCGCCTGGATAACTGCCCTGCAGAATTTTTCCGAATCTCTGTAAATCATTTGATAATCCGCCTGATTAGTATCTTTAAATTTATTTTTTCACATTGAAAAATTCAGATGATTTCTTATATTTGACTGACTGGTCAGTTTATGAAAGGAAACTAATGGTATTTATTATAAATTTTCTGAATACCCTTTTGCCCATTCTGTATTTTACCTGCACTTATCTGTATGGAGCCTATTTTTTCAGAAACGATGATTTTGCCGAAAAATATATGTCCCGAATATTGCAATTCACCGTTGCCATTCATTTCCTGGATGTGATATTACGCTGGTATCATTTTGACCATTTTCCCCTGGCATCCATATTTGAGGCACTTACTGTTATCGGACTTGCAGCCATTTTGGTGTATCTGTATCTGGAATTCAGGATTAAAGTGAAAACAACCGGGTTTTTCATTCTTGTCTTTATTTTCATATTGCAGCTTATTTCTTCTGCTTTTATCGATTTCACCGAATCTTTGCCGGAAATTTTGAAGAACCGTTTGTTTGTATTTCATACCAGCGCAGCAATTCTGGGTTATTCCGGCTTCGCCATCTCATTCCTTTACAGCCTGATGTATCTTCTACTGTTTCATAATATCAAAAAAAGCCGTTTTGGCGTCATTTATAGCCGGCTTCCATCCCTTGAAGTGCTTTCGAGCCTCAATTACTATTCTGCCACTTTTGGATTTTTCTTCCTTACCGCAGCTATTGTTTTAGGAGGAATCTGGGCCAATAAAATCTGGGGGCAATTTCTATCGACGGATCCTAAAATCGTTGTGGCATA
This sequence comes from Calditrichota bacterium, assembly GCA_016934605.1. Lineage (GTDB taxonomy): Bacteria > Calditrichota > Calditrichia > RBG-13-44-9 > RBG-13-44-9 > RQOF01. The sequence continues at coordinate 1,806 of JAFGSO010000002.1, forward strand.
TCTGACATGGTTTATTTATGGATTGGAAATATTTTCAGGAAGATTTTTAAACTGGAGCAGTAAAAAACTGGCATACCTGTCCATGAGTGGATTTGCAATTATCCTTTTTTCCATGGTAGCAGTTAATCTGTTCCTCACCTCATTTCATGAATTTCAATAACATAACATGATCCAATGGAAATTTATCTTTTAGGCACAAATCATAAAACAGCCGATATAGAGTTCAGAGAAAAAATAGCTTTTTCTCCCGAAAATATCCCCAAAGCACTTCAAAAACTGAGAAGCATTGGAAATATCACAGAAGCGGAAATCATTTCTACCTGCAATCGAACGGAAATCTATGCAGGATGTGATGAAATGTCTGATATATATTCCGTTCTGAGTGAATTTCTCTCCAAAAGTTCAGGAATGGATCTTACTGATAAACAGCATTTTTTCTACCGGATGAAAGGAGAACAGGCCGTTCAGCACCTGTTTAAAGTAGCTGCCGGACTGGATTCAATGGTTGTCGGAGAACCACAGATTCTGGGTCAGTTAAAGGATGCCTATCGGATTGCCACAGAAGAGCTTTCTACGGGTGTGCTCTTGAATCGCCTGATGAGTCAGTCGTTTGCCGTCGGAAAAAGAGTGAGACGGGAGACAAATCTGGGCGAAGGTGCAGTGAGCGTTGCCTATGCCGCGGTTGAGCTGGCTCAGAAAATTTTTAAGGATCTGGAGAAACGGTCTGCCCTGCTCATTGGCGCGGGAGATACCGGTGAACTCACTGCCCGTCATTTGAAGGAAAAGAGTATCGGGAAATTGTTCATCACCAACCGGACCCGTCAAAAGGCAGAACATCTGGCGGAGATGCTCAATGGAGAAATGATTGATTTCGAAAGAATGCTTGACGTTTTACCAAAAGTGGACATTATTATAGGAACCGCAACAGCACCACAGTTTTTGATTGATGCATCGGATATCAGAAAACACCGATCCCATTCCGGTTCCCGAACGCTTTTCATGATTGATATTGGTGTGCCCCGGAATTTTGATCCGAAAATAAACCAGTTTGAATCGGTATTTCTGCATGACATAGATGATCTGGAACAAATAGTGGATCACAACATTTCCAAGCGAAAACAGGAAATTCCCAGAGCAGAATCCATCGTATCGGAAGAAACTGAAAAATTCCTGGAATGGAAGAGAAGTCTGCAGATTACACCCACTCTGGTAGAATTACGAAAGAAGTTGGAGAATATTCGGCTATTAGAACTGAATCGTCACTGTTCTAAATTAAGCGATACGGAGTTTCAGAAAATAGATCGGGTGACCCGTGCCCTGGTCAATAAGGTATTGCATTTGCCAATGGTGGAATTAAAAAAATATGCTAATGGACATCCTGAAGGATTACTTAGAGTGGATATTATCCGGGAAATTTTTGGTTTGGGAGAAAAGGAAGATCTATGACCGTCAAAATAGGAACCCGTGGAAGCCAGTTAGCTATGTGGCAAACCAAATGGGTTCGAAAGAAATTATTATCGAATTTTCCGGATATCCGGATGGAAATTATTGTCATTAAGACTACCGGAGACAAAATTCTGGACTCTCCTCTCTCCAGAATAGGCGATAAAGGTCTTTTCACCAGGGAGCTGGACATTGCTCTACTGAAAGGTGAGATAGACCTGGCCGTTCATAGTATGAAGGATATTCCCACTATATTTGATCCGGGATTGGCTATTGGTGCAGTCACAGAGAGATGGGATCCCAGGGATGCACTTATTTCCAGGCGGGGTATCAAATTGTCTGAGCTGCCGCAGGGAGCCATAATTGCGACGGGCAGTCTGCGCAGAAAAGCTCAGCTTCTTCATTTCAGACCGGATCTGAAAATTGTGGATATACGCGGAAATGTACCAACACGATTGGAAAAATTTGATAAATCCGACTGGGACGGTATGATTCTGGCCACTGCCGGATTGCACAGACTTGATCTGGAGAAACGGATCAGTGAAATCGTTTCTTCCGACATTCTTTTGCCAGCTGTAGGTCAGGGCTGTTTCGGCATACTCATAAGGAAAAATGATGAAAAAATAATAAACATTCTGAAATCCCTGGATCAACCAGAAATCGCCGATGCTGTGGATGCTGAACGGTCCATGCTCAGGAAGCTGGAAGGTGGATGCCAGGTTCCGATAGGTGCCCTGGGTGAATGTACCGATAAACATGTTCACTTGCAGGGATGTATTGCAAGCCTTGATGGACAACGATTTTTCAGAGACAAGATCACTTTTCCCCGGGAAAAAGCACTTGAAGCCGGCATTGCCCTGGCGGACCGCCTGACCGATGCCGGAGGCGGAGAAATTCTTGAAGAGATAAGAAAATCAATTAAATAGAATGATAAGATAAAATGAGAAAACCTGATCCGAATCTGTATGATAAACGGCGTGAACAGATAATAAATATTTCAGCTGCCCTGTTTGCCCGTAAAAATTTTCATGAAGTCCGTATGGACGAAGTTGCCAGGGAATGTGGCGTGGCAAAGGGATCTGTCTATAACTATTTCTCTACTAAAGAAGATTTATATCTCTCCATAATTATGTGCCGGATGGAGTCTCTGCTGGAGCTTCTTCAACACCGGATAGATTACAAACAGACTCCTTTAATTAATATCCGCCGTATTGTGATCCATATGTACAGTTTCATGTCTAAATATCCTCATTTTTTCCAGATCTGGTATAAAGAAAAATTAAATTGCGAACGGCACTCTCATCAGAAAATCGGTCGAATATTCCATCAGATCCGAAATCTACTCAAAACAGCGTTAAACAAAGGAATTGACGGAGGTGTTATACATCCAATCCAAACAACAATTACTACAGACCTTATTTTTGGTACAATCGACGCTGCGGTTATTCGTGGCAGAACACTGAGTACCGAACAGAGAAAAGAAGAACGCATGCGTTTATTCGAATTCATTCTGAGAGCTATCGGTACGGAAAAAGCTCTGGAAATGCATGCAGCCGGACTAGATAATCCCGGGGAAATATCCAATTATGATTCTTCAGTCTAAAAAAATTCTTATCTGCCGTCAGGAAGACCGCGCAGCAGAACTAGCCGAAAATTTACGAAAAAAGGGAGCGATTCCAACGGTCTTTCCCACGTTTCAGATACAGGAAATTCCTCTGAATGAAATGGCGCTTGATAAATTTAAACACATGAAAAAGGACACCGTTCTGGCTGCAGGCAGCCCGAATGCAATTAAGTTTTTGAGAAAACTCTTTAAGCAAACAAAAATTCCCTGCGAGATTCTGCAAAACATCCCGATTTATGTAGTTGGCGATAAAACAGCAAAAGCGTTTGAATCTTATTTTCCTGGTACAGTGATAATAAAAATTTATCCCAGGCTGCAGATACTGCTGGATGATATTTCAGAGACTTACCGGTACCAATCAATCACCGTGATTAATCCAACCAGCCGGCAGTCGTTACACAATATAAAACTGACAATTCCCGCAAATCTGGTATTACATAGAATTCCTTTATATGAAACTGTTTCCGCAAACATGCATAAAAAAAACATTCTATCAGAAATTCGCAACAAACATTTTGATGCGATCATATTCAGTTCTCCATCTTCTTTTGATGGATTTATCGATATTATGGGTGAGGGTGTTTTTTCGACAAATCCTGTTATAGTAGCTTTTGGACCCACCACTGCTTTACATCTGCGGGATACCGGTAAAATGGCTGATGTGATTCCATCGGCACCAAAGAGCGATAAAATAATAGATTCACTTGAAAAATTCTTTACCTGTGCAGAACAGGATGTCCAGTAAATATGAAAAATCCCAATATGCTAAAGAATTCGGTTAAAAATAATCTTTTTCTCAGAGCCTGTTATCGCCAGTCGGTTGTCCGAACTCCGGTCTGGATGATGCGGCAGGCCGGCAGATATCTTCCCGAATACCGGGCCGTCCGCAGTAAATACGACTTCATTACCATGTATAAAACTCCGGAACTGGCCACAGAAGTCACCTTACAACCGATTGATATTATCGGAGTAGATGCTGCCATATTGTTCAGCGACATACTTGTTATTCCGGAAGCGATGGGAATGGAGTTGATCTTTGAGGAAGGTCGGGGACCATCATTTCCGGAACCGATCCGAACAAATGAGCAGGTAAATAAACTGAAAACGGTGCATCCTGAGGATTCCCTTCATTTTGTGATGGATGCAATTAAGTTATGCCGGAAGGAATTAGACAATCGTGTCCCCCTGATCGGTTTTTCCGGCGCACCCTGGACGCTGGCAACCTATATGATTGAAGGAAAAGGTTCAAAAAATTTCAATGAGATTAAAAAGTGGCGGTATGAAAATTCTGAATATCTGCACAATCTTCTCAACCGCATTACAGCTGCTGTTTTATCTTATGCCAAAGCACAGATTCGGGCCGGTATCCAGGCATTTCAACTTTTCGACAGCTGGGCAGGCATTCTGGATCCGCCCGGTTTCCGGGAATTTGCTCTGAATTATGCCCGACAAATTCTCAGGGAGTTGAAATCGGAAAACATCCCGCTGATCTATTTTGCCAAAGGTGGTGGAATCTGGATGGATGCTCTGCAGGAATGCGAGGCAGATGTTATTGGACTGGATTGGACGGTAGATATTGGGGTGGCAAGATCACAGCTTGGTGCCAGATATGCTCTCCAGGGGAATCTGGATCCTACAGCACTGCTGGCCAGCCCTGAGAAAATCCGCAGGGAAGTCATCCGGATACTGGACAGTTACGGACACGGCGAGGGACATATTTTTAACCTCGGTCATGGTATTCTTCCGCAGGTTCCGGTAAATCATGCGCAGGCTTTCGTGGAAGCGGTTAAGGAAGAAAGCCTTAAATATCACTAATATTAATCCGAAGGATTTTGTTAAATGACAATAAAACCGGCAAAACAATTATCCGGAAACGGCGATAATGATACAAAAATGACGGTGGATATAGAATTATTGAAGAAATATGACCAACCGGGTCCGCGATATACCAGTTATCCGACCGCCCCCCAATTTCACGATGGCTTTGGTCCCAACGAATTACTTCAAGAAATTCAGACCGGCAGCGACACTGATCAGCCGTCCGCTCTCTCGCTTTACTTTCATTTCCCGTTCTGTGAATCGCAGTGTTACTACTGCGCATGCAATAATATTGTGACCAGAGACCGTGAAAGAATCAGCAGATACCTGGAAGATTTGAAAAGGGAAATCAGGTTATTCAGTCGGCAGATTCATCATAAAAGAAAAGTTGTTCAGATGCACTGGGGAGGAGGAACTCCCACCTATCTGACACCCCAACAGATTTCGGAAATTTATTCACTTATCTCCCAGCAGTTTGATTTTTCGGCCGATGCCGAAATCAGTATTGAAATCGATCCGCGCCGACTTTCACCGGAGCATCTTCCAACGCTCCGACGCCTGGGTTTTAACCGGGTAAGTTTCGGTATTCAGGATTTTTATGAAAAAGTTCAGCAAACCGTCAATCGCATTCAACCGGAAACCCTCTCCCGACAGGTAGTTGCAGAAAGCCGGGATCTGGGCTTTGATTCGGTCAATATCGATCTTATTTATGGATTACCATATCAGACTGTCGATTCATACAAGGAGACTCTGAATAAAGTCATTGATATAGATCCGGATCGTCTGGCGGTTTTCAATTTTGCTTATGTACCATGGATAAAAAAACATCAGAAATTACTTCCGGCCGAGAGGCTTCCCGGTCCGCATGAAAAACTGAAAATTCTGAAACTGGTGATTGAAAAACTCACCTCCAGCGGATATGTCTATATCGGCATGGACCACTTCGCAAAACCGGAGGACGAACTTTCCATTGCCCTGAAAAATAATACTTTACATCGGAACTTTCAGGGCTATACCACCAGAGCCGGCACCGAAGTTCTGGCTATGGGAATAACCTCAATCAGTCAGTTAAAGAATGCCTATGCTCAAAATGTCAAGGATATCATAACTTATCATCAACGGATGACATCTGGTCAATTTGCCACCTCTGTTGGATTTCGATTGGATGAAGATGATCAGTTGCGACGCGAAGTTATTACGGAGCTCATGTGTAATAATATTATCCGAAAATCCCATTTTGAGAAAAAATATAAAATTGATTTTGATAGTTATTTCAAACATAACCTTGAAAAGCTGGATGAATTCCGCTCAGACGGCCTTATTCGCGATTCCGGTGATCTGATCGAGGTCAGCGATTCGGGTCGTTTGGTGGTTCGAAACATAGCCATGGTATTTGATAAATATCTGGCTCAGGATGCCCGGAAAAAACAACCCATATATTCCCGAACAGTGTAAAAAAGTAAATAAGAAGAATAATTACAAACGATTTTCAGAGGAAATCCAGAGGAATTGAAAAAATGAATAATACATATGAAAAGGATGTATTTGTCGCTGGCGGTGGAATATCCGGATTGGCTTCAGCACACTTTCTGCAGAAAAGCAATCTTTCGGTTTTAGTTATGGAAAAAGAAAACCGATTTGGGGGCAGTATCCAGACGGTAAGGAAGGACGGGTTTCTGATTGAATACGGACCAAACAGTACACTGGACACGTCTCCCATCATTCATGAACTTTTTGCGGATGTTGGTATCGAAGACCAGATGGAGTACGCCAGCGAAGAATCCAATAATCGGTACATCATGCGGGATGGTCAGTTAAATGCTCTGCCGATGGGGCCTATCGCATTTCTGAAAACACCGCATTTCTCTCCGGCAGCCAAATTCCGCTTGCTCAAAGAACCGTTCATCAAGCCCTCGGATCCCGAAACGGAGGAGAGTCTTGCAGATTTTGTCATTCGCAGACTCGGGAAGGAATTTCTGGACTATGCCATAGATCCTTTTGTGGCAGGGGTTTATGCAGGTGTACCGGAGGAATTGAGTGTTAAAAGCGGTTTTCCAAAACTTTACGCACTGGAACAGAAGTATGGTAGTCTGATAAAAGGCGCTGTTCTGGGAGCCAGAGAGCGCAAGAGACGGGCAGAAAAATCCAAGCAGGCAGCCAGACTGTTCTCATTTGCAGGGGGAATGGAAAGCATGATTCAGGCCCTTACGAATAAGTTACAGGACTCCTTGTTACCTGGTTCTTCTATTAGAAATATTCAGCGTTTGGGAGATTTTTGGGAAATTAAAATTGCATCACCTGATGGGGAAAAACGGGTTAAAGCCGGTAACATTCTCATGACGATTCCCGCCACATGTTACGGTCAGTTAGAAATCGATACTTTTGAACCGATTCAGAGAATACTTTCGCCTATTTATCATCCGCCTGTGACCATGGTTTATTTCGGTTACCGGCATAATCCGGCGAAAAGAGCACTGGATGGTTTTGGATTTCTGATTCCGCGTAAAGAAAAGCGCAATATTCTGGGCACAATCTGGAGTTCCACTATTTTCAAAAACAGGGCTCCGGAGAGTGGTATTGCATTGACTACTTTCATGGGGGGAACCAGGCAGCCTGAAAATGCGCTTTTAAGGGAAGAAAATATCATAAATCTGGTAAAAAATGATCTGAAAAGTATTCTGGGGATTGCGACCCATCCGGATATGATAGCCATAAAAATCTGGCCGGAGGCAATTCCTCAATACAACCTGGGTCATCAGCATATAATAAATCAGCTGGAATTGTTTGAAAAAAACAATCCGGGATTATACATCTCCGGAAATTTCAGAGGCGGAATTTCGGTAGGCGATTGTATCAAACAGGCAAAAACAATGGCTGAAAGCATTACTAAAGAACAGATGAGCCGACCATCGCCACGTATCCAAAATGAAATTCAAACCTGAAAGGATAAAAAATGTATATTCCATATCACCGGCCGCGGCGGTTGCGGGTAAATTCACGCATACGAAATATGGTAAGGGAAACCTCACTGTCCCGTCACGATCTGATACTTCCGCTTTTTGTTGTATATGGAAAGGATAAAAAAAATCCCATCGGTAGTATGCCCGGTCATTTTCAGTTATCAGTGGATCACTTGGTCCGCGAAATACGCGAGATATATAAAATTGGAATTGAAGCGGTTATTCTGTTTGGAATCCCTGAAAAAAAAGACGAGCGTGGCTTCGATGCCCTGAGTGATAGTGGCATCATTGCTCAGGCATTAAAGGCCGTCAAGGATGCTGTTCCGGAAATGTATGTGATTACCGATGTCTGTTTCTGTGAATATACCGATCATGGTCATTGCGGAATTCTGAGAGGGAATGAACTGGATAATGATGCCACTCTGGAAATACTGGGTCAACAGGTTCAGGTACATGCCCGCAACGGTGCTGATATGGTGGCTCCTTCCGGCATGATAGACGGAATGGTAGGAGCTATCAGGGAAGCGCTGGACAGCGAAGGATATATCCATATTCCTATCATGAGCTATGCAGCCAAATATGCCTCCGGTTATTACGGGCCTTTCCGGGATGCCGCGGAATCCGCTCCGCAATTCGGAGACCGCAGCGGTTATCAGATGGACCCGGCTAATGCGAATGAGGCTCTGAAGGAAGTAGAACTGGATGTAGAAGAAGGCGCTGATATTATCATGGTAAAACCAGCCCTCCCCTATCTGGATATCATCAGGCGGGTAAAAGATCAATTTACCCTGCCTGTGGCAGCTTATCAGGTATCCGGTGAATTTTCCATGATCAAGGCCGCAGCAGAACGCGGCTGGATAGATCACGACCGCATCATGCTGGAATCGCTGACTTCAATAAAAAGAGCCGGAGCTGACCTGATTCTTACGTATTTTGCCCGAGAGGTAGTGAATAAATTAAAATTGATCTAATAGTATTCATCAGGACTATTTGAAACAATCGGATAAGAAAATAATGAACCTGGAATTACAGAAAAGCCAAAATCTATTTGAAAGAGCCAAACGCGTAATCCCCGGGGGGGTCAATTCCCCCGTTCGGGCATTTAAATCAGTCGGGGGGACTCCTCTCTTTTTCAGTCACGGAAAAGGTTCAAGAATATATGACGCAGATGCGAACGAATACATCGATTATGTTGGCTCATGGGGACCACTGATACTTGGTTACAGTCATCCCCGGATCATCGAGGCCGTTCAGGATGAGGCCGCAAAGGCTACCAGTTTTGGTGCACCCACCGAACTGGAAATTGAACTGGCAGAAAAAATTATTGATATGATTCCTTCGCTGGAAATGGTCAGGCTGGTCAATTCAGGCACGGAAGCGACCATGAGTGCCATACGGCTAGCGCGTGGCTACACCGGGAGAGACAAGATTATAAAATTTAAAGGCTGTTATCATGGACACGGGGACAGTTTTTTGGTACAGGCTGGTTCCGGAGCAACCACGCTGGGAATTCCTAACAGTCCCGGAGTTACAGCTGGAAACGTGAATGATACGCTGGTAGCCTGCTTTAATGATATCGAATCCGTAAAAAAAATCATCAATGGGTATTCTGAACAGATTGCAGCACTTATCGTCGAACCAGTTGCCGGGAATATGGGAGTTATTCCTCCTGAACCCGGATTTTTATCCGGCCTTCGGGAGCTTACCAGGGATAATGGTATTGTCCTGATATTCGACGAAGTAATGACCGGTTTCAGAGTGGCGCGGGGAGGTGCACAGGAACTTTACGGGATAGAACCGGATCTGACCACTCTTGGAAAAATAATCGGTGGCGGTCTTCCCGTAGGAGCATATGGGGGTAAGCGGAAAATCATGGAAATGGTTGCTCCTGTGGGGCCGGTATACCAGGCGGGAACACTTTCCGGGAACCCTCTTTCAGTAAGAGCCGGTCTGGAAACGTTGAAAATTATAGATTCTCCCGAATTTTATCAGGAACTCGAGAAAAAAGCGGAAAGGCTGGAAAAGGGCATAAAAGATAATCTGGGAAAACTCGGAATAGACCTCTATTCTACCCGCGTCGGATCTATGAGCTGTCTTTTTTTCACCCCGGAGAAAGTGAACGATTATGAGAGCGCCTTGAAATCGGATACCACAAAATTCAGCCGTTATTTTCATTCCATGCTGGAGCAAGGCATTTACCTGGCACCCTCCCAGTTTGAGGCCGTATTCCTTTCAGCGGCCCATTCTGAAGAAGACATTTCCTGGACTTTAAAAGCAAATTATAAAAGTCTTAAAAAGGTTTTTGCCTGATAATAATTCTTAAACGGCACCGAATAACGAAATTTTACTTAATTCATGGTTGTTCAGAAAAATCTGGATATTTTATAACCTGCCCTATTCATAACTACAAATAAACATAAAGTGATGAATAATAATGATATAAAAGATTTAGTCTGGTTAATTCACAAACTTTAACATCATTAGACAATACAATGGTCTTTATCTCTGTGCCCTGAGCCCTCTGTGGCTATTTCATGTGCCACTGAGCACACAGAGGGCACCGAGAGAAAGACTCACTTTTAAGAAAAAGAATGAAGCGGACATATAAAATAATGTTTGCTATAGACGAGATGTGCCCAGATCATTGTAAAGTAAAGTTTTCTCCCATGAAAAATTCTTTAAGCCATTAATGCATCTGATTTTGTGCCCTAATATCTTGGATTTCATGAATTATTCAGGTTAGTATTTAAATATCAATAGAATTTTTTTCTGTCAATTTTAATTCTTACACTCTTATCATTTTGTAACTTTGTGTCTTACAATATAATTGATGAATAAATCAGGATAAAAAAATCTTCAATGACCATTTTGAGATCAGCCGGTTTAATTCCCCCAATTAAAAATGTTTCGATTAAAACTAAATAAAATCAAATCCGGCATTCTGCTTCGAATTTTGCCTAAGGAGATCCCCTCGTAATAAATCCGGACCAAGGAATAAGGAATCTTGGTTTGGTTTCTTTTAATTCCAGGGTTGAAACGGGCTCTTATTTAAAATATTCTTTTTGTATCGAGGCGGAACTTTAAAACATCATATTAATAAAAGTAGTTATAAATTGAATAATTCTTCAGTCTGATAATTTTATTCTGTTGTATTCACTACCACGAAGGGCGCAAAAATATAACTTGAAAATTAATAATGATATAAATATTTTTTAACGAATGGAGGTAGCTCATGAAGAAGTCGATTTTATTTTTTCTGGTTGTTTTTATCGGTATCTATGGTTGCGAAAAAAATAACTCTCTGGTATCACCTGTCAACGATAACGGCATGTTAATGTTGAAAATAGACAGAGTAAATATACCTGCTTCAGTTGTATTAATTGAAGCGACTCTGACCAGAGACGGTTACCAGCCTGTGGTTTCTCAGATGAATATACTCAACGATTCAACTGCTGAACTCAGCATAAATAATGTTCCGGTAGGTGAGTGGCATCTTAAGGTGGAGGCAAAAAACCAGGCAAATGATGTGGAATATTCAGGTGAGACCGAGGTCACCGTTGTTGAGAATATTATAACTGAGGTAACCCTGGCCCTCTATCCTGTTCCAGGCGGGATGGGCAGTATTCATCTTTATGTTACCTGGGGAGACGAACAGCCGGTTTTCCTGATCATGGATGAGGATGCGATCGATAACGGAATTCATTTTAACAATACCGGCGGCCCTATCACTCCAGATGGTCCCCATTTTTTCACCGAAACAGATGTCAACGATGATATCGCAAGTGAGACTCAGCGGAACGTCCTTCGTTACTTCGCTTCCAATTCGGGAAGAACCATAACTTTAAAGAGCGGTCAGACCGGTGATGAAGGGTGGTTTGCGCCGAATTGCATTCCAGCAAAGTGGATCAGCAGTTTTAATTTTGATGACAATACCTGCTTGATGGATCCGGAACGACAGATGGCCATACGTAACTATTTTGGTTTCAATGGACCGGCTTCAATTCCGTCCCAGGAAAGGTTAGATAAGATTCCGGATGTCAGACCACTGAGGGCTCTGGGTCTCAACCGGCTGATTGGCAAGGTGGTCTATGCAGTTGTGTACGACAGCGATATCAGTATAAATTATGATCATAATACACCGCTGGGAGTGAACGGGAACCTGCAAGGTGAGACTCTTGGCATAGTTGCTTTCCGGGTGAATGAAGTCCGGACGCTGGATGGTTTTTCCAGCAGTACCCTGCCTGAGGTGCAGATCACTATTCTGGACGTTTCATTATTTGCAAATGCGAATTTCATGCTTTTAAGTGCGCCCATCCCGATGAGTTCTTCGGTTCCCAACGACCGCATTGCACCCGGATCGACCAATGGCTACTATTCTTTAGGAAATTAGCGGCTTTTGAGCTGAAATTAGCCGAACCAATAATCAATAATTTACCATGAAGGGCTCGAAAGAGCCCTTTTTAATTGGGATTTTAAAGTAAATTCATTGGTAAATGGTATTCCTGATTAATTCACAAATCCCATGATAGAAGAGAACTAAGTTACCCTGATTAATAAAATATCAGAATTTATCATTTAAGAATGATTTAAAGCTGGCGACTGACCTCTGGTTGCTGGCTAAACCAGGGGAGGTTTAGTCCCGACAGGTCAACCGGAGGTTGAATACTGGCTACTGGATGCTGGATGCTGGCTGCTGGCTACTGGATGCTGGATGCTGGCTAAACCAGGGGAGGTTTAGTCCCGACAGGTCAGCCGGAGGTTGAATACTGGCTACTGGATGCTGGATGCTGGATGCTGGATGCTGGCTCAACCGGGGACGGTTTAGTCCCGACAGGTCAACCGGAGGTTGAATACTGGCTACTGGATGCTGGATGCTGGATGCTGGCTAAACCAGGGGAGGTTTAGTCCCGACAGGTCAACCGGAGGTTGACAGGGAGTCGGGAATGCTAGATGCTGGATGCTGGATGCTGGATGCTGGCTAAACCGGGGACGGTTTAGTCCCGACAGGTCAACCGGAGGTTGACAGGGAGTCGGGAATTCAGGCTGCTGTCTTGTAGCCTCTGCCCCCTGTGCCTTGTTCCTGTCATAAATTTATGATTTGCGATTTAAGATTTTTTTTGATTTGAACCTTTTCATTTTTGTATAGGATTCAAAATCAAGTAATATCATGAATTTTTCAATGTAATACATTGTTCATTTAATCCTCTTTTCAGTCTCGGGGTTATATGATCTTAATCAGCCAGAATAAAGCTCTATTGGTAATTTTGTTTTAAAATGAATAAAATCATCATCCACAGTAAATATCGGGAGTTTATGATTTGATGATATCGCGCAAATTAAAAAATCTGTACTTGAACCCTGAATTCCTGATTTCCTACAAATGTTATAAAACTCAGCCGCTAATTCATAATCATCTGTACCAATTACCAGATCAGGAAAAACTCTCATATATTTCTTGAGTTTATCAAATTGCTGTTGGGATGAGATACCCGAAAGAATTTCCTGACGAATCGGACCGATCAATTGAACTCTTACATCATCAATAAGGTTGTCTAATTTCTCCACAATCGAATTTGATTTTTTATTTCTTCGGCGAAGGGCCAGAGACCAGATACAGGTATCTACCAGTACTTTCATATTTTACTTCTTTGTTTTTTGTAATCATAATCCGAATCGTATTCAATAGTACCAAAAAGTTCTTTAATCCGGGGCTGTTTCCGTCTCTGGATATATTCAACCAGTGCTTCGGTCACAACTGCTTTCTTGGTTTTGTGACCACTGATTTTTCTGGCATCTTCAATAAGTTTGTCATCAATATCAAGATTAGTTGGCATATAAAAACCTCGTTTTTTATAAAATATTACACATTTATTTGTGTAGAATCAAGCACAAAGTTTAACCTTGTAAATAGATAGTTCAAATTTAATATCAATAAAAAAAAACAGGACCATACCTATATCATGGCAGGTCCTGCTTCAGTCACAAACAGCGCTATTTATTCAGATAGAAAAACGGAAAATAGAGAGCGACAACAACTAGGTCGCTTATTCTTCCGGTCTAATTATTTCCCGATACTTTTCCAGTTTTTCCTTCTCCAGGACGATTTCTTCCTCCAGGTTTTTCAGCCTTTTGCTGACTCTCCGAATAACTTCTCTCTTCCTCTCAATTTCTTCCTGACCTACCTGCGCCGCCTCTTCTTCCTGCTTGTCCACTCTTTCCCGTGCCTGCTCCAGCTTTTCCCTGGATTCCTGTAATATTTTTTCACTTTCCTGGATTTTTTCCTCACTCTCCCTGAGCTGCTCCCTCACCCTGTTTCTGGCCTGCTGGGAGCGAAGCAGACCAAATTCCCTCCCGGTCAGGCCTGCTTTGTCTCTTCCGTAAGCATGACCCTTTCCAGGGAATTCAGATTTCTCTTTTTCAATCTCTTGCTCTGCTTCTTTAACAAAGTCTTCTGCTTTCTCCCTTTTTGATTTTTCCTTAGCCTGCTCCTCCGCACGTTCCATTTTGCCTTTGGTTTTCTCTCTTTGAGATTGTCCTTTTTCCTGGTCCGGGCGGGGAGCCTTCTTCTTTTCCACCTGCTCTTTTTTCAGGGGACGATCCTGTCCGCTCACATTGCCGGCATCAGTAAATCCCAGGGAAAATAAAACAAATAATGAAGTGATCAATATAAATTTCATTTTAAATCTTGCCTCCGGTCAGTTTATTATTTCGTATTTACACTTTTTACAATTCATTCAGCAGACTGTCAATCGAGGTTTTTGTCTCCTCGGCTTTCTGTTTCAATTCACTTGCTTTTTGATCCATCTCCGAGGTTAAGGAGTCAACTGCCTGAGAAATTTCTTCGGTAGTATCCAGACCTTCCTGAACAGCACCTTTTTCTGAGGTATCCTGATCACCCCCACACCCCAGAAGGAAAAGCGAGAAAATAAGTCCCGTAATTACCAAAATTTTAGTCATGACCTGCGCTCCTTTAAATTTTTTGTAAGTTATTTAAAAGTAGCCATAAAAAAGCACTAAAAGATACGTTGTGAAAATCCTTATGTACCCACAGCGCATATAATAATATAACCATCAATATAATTTATTATCTGATTCTACTTCCCATTAAAATCTTTTTACCTGAAACTGCTTACCATCAGGCTCAGTTTACACTGCAAAAAGTAAAGCGCTGAACCAGAATGATTAAAAAAATTCAGGATGATTTTTTCATCATCTGTTTAATATAACCGATAATGACCATCAGGATTCCTCCACCAACTCCACCACCGGCAATACTGGATATAATGGAAGCAACATCAACTCCGCCTGCCGCACTACCGCCTGCTCCCAGCAGCCCCAGCAGCTGGCCACCAAGGCCACCACCGATGATTCCCACAATCGAATTCCAGAGTGTGCCAAGACTGAACTTCTTGAGCAATGAACCTGCAATGTTCCCACCAACCGCACCACTGATTAACTCAACAATCAAACTCGTTAAATCCATGACTCCTCCTTTTCGTGGGTGATTTCACCTTTTTGAATGCCTGTAATTCTATAAATAGCCCCCGCCGCAAATTCCTGTATTAATATTTCATTACTCATCATGGTTGTTTTCAGCATCTCCCGGTGTAATAGTAGTCAGGACATTTACACCGGCAAAATTTACACAAAACAAATATATCAAATTCTTGTGAAATAAACAAAAATATTATTTCTCATAAAAACTGAGTCACATTCATTTAACCTGAATAATTCATGAATTCCATGATAGCAGGGCACAAAGTAAGATAGGCCAATGATTTAAAGATTTTATCCTGTGAAACT
>JAFGSO010000535.1 GCA_016934605.1 Calditrichota bacterium
ATATATTTTCTCAATCCATCCGGTAGCCCTTTCAAAGGAAAATCCCTGGTGACGGGCCAGCAGGTAAAGCTGTTTGAAAGTGCGACCAATTCCTCCATGCATTCCATCTGTCCCGGGCAGCAGCATTATATTTTGCGGTATTCCACCATATTGAGGTAATCCCACTGAATTATTCATATTGGAATCGGGATTCAGAACAATGGCACTGCCTCGCTCTGCAATTAAAGTGTAATCCTCCCTGGTTAGATGGACGCCGTGAACCAGCAGGCTCTCCGGTGTGAGTAGATGATATTTTTCCAGGCGTTCAACCGGCGAACGACCGAACCTTTCATGACTGAATTCCTGTTCATAGGCGTCTTCTGCCAGATGAATGTGGATTGCACAACCAAGCGAGCCTCTCAACCCGGAAGCAATTTCCAAAGTCATGTCACTCAGGGTAAAAGGTGCATGCAGTCCCAGCATTCCTCTCACATCCGGACCTTCCTGTGTTTTAATGAATTCGGCATTCTCCTCCAGCTGCTGATGGGCCTTTTCCTCGCCAACCCGATCCGAGACTTCCATGCATAACACCGAACGCAATCCCCGGTCCTGCAACCGCTTTGCCATCAAAGGTAGTACCCCGGTTATGCTGCCGGGGGAAGCATGATGATCGAATACATAAGTAACCCCGCTTCTGAGGGATTCCATACATCCCTGGTCCACAGCCGCCTGAATCAACTTATTATCCAGCAACCGGTCCAGTTTCCACCACAGGTTCTGCAGGATCTGCCGGAAATTTTCCATCTCCCCGCTGGCAATTAATCCCCGTGCCAGCCTTGAGTAGAAATGATCATGAAAATTAATAAACGGAACCGTGGTAATCCTTCCCCCCACATCCACTATATTCTTATCTTCAAGCCGGGAAATATCTGTTCGGAGAAAATCCTGAAAATCGTGCTTCCGAATTTCACTGATCATTCCATTCTTCAGCACAATATCCCCGAAAACCGGTAGGACTCTCCGCTCCTTCAGAGTGGCAATCCAGGTATTCCCGATGATAAAATCAGTCATCACAAATCCGTTTATAGTATAAAATTTCTTTCTTTTATACTGTCGGAACAGGTTTTATCCACTCACCATATCCGTATTCTGGCAGTGGTTCTCCGTCGTTGCCCAGCAGCTGCCTGCCCCGCAGGAAAGTTTGTTCCACCCTGGCGGTCAGGCTGTAGCCTTCGAAAGGGGTATATTTCCCCTTGCTGTGCATTTTTTCTGCCGTGATTTTTTCTTGCGACCAGAGGTTAATCAACACCAGATCTGCGTCCATTCCTTTCTTCAGAAAGCCTTTCCGGCTGGAAAGACCAAAACTGCGGGCAGGATTTTCCGCCAGTAATTCAATGGTTCGCTGAAGGGTCAGTCTGTTTTTATGAAACCCTTCGCTGAATAGAAACGGAACCCGGTGTTCCACGCCGGGGATACCGCCGTATACTTCGGAAAATTTTTCCGAATTCTTTTCTACCTCAGGATTACAGCCTGCGTGGTCGGTCGTCACAAAATCCAGAGTGCCGTCTACCAGCGCATCCCACAGCATTTTCCGGTCCTTTTCCGATTTTACCGGGGGTGCAGTTTTCAGAAAAGCTCTGATCTCAGACCGTTCGAAATCTTTCTCAGTAAAATATAGGTAGTGGGGACAGGTTTCAGCGCTGAACGGAAGTCCCTCTTTCCGTGCCTGGCGGACAATTTCAACTGCCTTGCCGCTGCTGAGATGAACGATATGTATCCGGCATCCACTGCGATGGCAGATCTCAACCAGTTGTCTCACGGCAACCCTTTCCGCTTCCACATCCCGCATCTCTGTATAGGCTTGCCAATTATCTCTTCCCTGTTTCCTGAATTCTTCTTCGCGACTTTTTACCCGGATTTTGTCCTCGGCATGAACGGCCAGAAGTCTCCCCGTATTCCGGACAAAACGGGCTGCCTGTATCATTTGATCATAAGTAAGATCGGGAAATGATTCCATACCCGAAATGATATAAGCCTTAAATCCCGCCGCTCCGGCATCAGCCAGTTCAGTAATAATTTTCTCCGCTGAAAACTCTCCGTTAAAGGTATTTCCGGAAATTCCGCCCCACAGGGCAAAGTCTACCAGACTTCTGTTCTCCAGGGTCTTTTGCTTGATCTTCAAATTATCAGCTGAAGTTACAGGGGGAACGGAGGTACACGGCATATCGATGACGGTGGTCACTCCGCCGGCAGCAGCAGCAGCAGAACCGTGCTCAAAATCGTCCCGATGCTCAAAACCGGGCGTATTAAAATGAACATGAGCATCTATGGTTCCCGGGATGGCCAGGAGGCAATTGCCGTTTATATGGCCGGGAGAAATGGCTGGTAGCTGCACAGTAAAATTTTTTCGGCCAGCCTCCGTTTTCACATCGTTCCAGGAGACAGAACCGTTCATTAATGGTCTGATAGACCGAATTATATTGTCGAATTCAATTTCAACCAGCTGCAGTCGGTTGTCCTGCTGGCAGATAAAAACCTTTCCCAGAATTTTTTTTCCGGTTGAACTCATATTAAAAACCGACGGTCTGATTGAAATCGCTGATCAGCCTGTCCCACTCGGGAACAATACTCCATCGTTCAGCCCAGTATTCTTCATCATTCCACTGGGCATTCAGCTCATCCACTTCTTTCCCCTGCTGTTCTATCCAGGTGAAGTATTTCAGATTGTGGATGCGTTTCTTATCAGTGTATGACAGCTCGCGGAAATAATCTACAGCTTGCCGCTTGATTACCATATTCCAGTCTATTTCAGCCTGATGCCGGGAATATTCTCCATGGGCATTTCGCATCTCCTTCAGGCGTGAGAGATATAAATCGGAAGAATCCGTGAAGATAGTAAAGATGACATCATTCTTGTTGAATTCGAAATATTTCACCAGTTTAATGACGCTCAGCAGGTTGGCAATGGAGGAAATCCCCAGCCAGGGGAGTTTTTCTACCAGATTTTGAGAAATTCCCCGTTCCAGCAGCCATTCCTGACCGGATGGTTCGCAGAAAAGGCGAAGAATTCTCAGGGTATCTTCATCATCGATGGCGCAGACTGTATCCAGGTTTTTAACATTATGAATCCAGGGTACATGCTTATCGCCGATCCCCTCGATGCGGTGTCCGCCGAATCCGTTCAGCAGGAGCGTGGGGCATTGCAGCGCTTCCGAGGCCAACACTTTGATAAGTGGGAACCGGATACGGAGATAATCTCCGGCGGCAATCGTTCCGGCCGAACCGGTGGCACTTACGAAACCGGAGAGTCTGCTGTTTTCTCCTTTTAGTCTCAGAAAAAGTTCCTCGATAGAACTTCCGGTAATATCATAATGCCAGATGGCATTGCCGAACTGATCGAATTGATTGAATATGAAATATTCATCGCTCTCGGCTTCCAGTTCGTGGCATTTGTCATAGATTTCTTTGACATTGCTTTCGCAACCGGGTGTGGCGAATACTTCCGCACCGCGTTCTCTCAGCCAGTCAAAACGTTCCTGACTCATCTCCTCGGGAAGGATTGCCACTGCATGAACTGCCAGTAATGCTGAATTAAAAACCCCACCGCGGCAGTAATTTCCGGTGGAAGGCCAGACCGCCTTGTGATATTCAGGATTAAATCGGCCGGTTACCAGGTAGGGAACCAGGCATCCGTAGGTGGCACCCACTTTGTGGGCACCAGTGGGGAAGAATTTTCCGACCAGACCGATAATCCGGGCAGGGACACCGGTCAGTTCCGGCGGCAATTCCAGGAAATTGATATCCCCTATCCCGCTATCTGAAGGATGGTTGCGCCAGTTAATGCGGAACAGGTTGAGTGGATGAAGATCATGTAAGCCGATATTGCTGAGGTCGCTCTGGATCTTTTGAGGAATCGTTTTGGGATTCTTCAGCTGGCTGAAGGTGGGAAGTATAATTTCCTTTTCCCGGCAGCGCTGGATGGTATTCTTCAGAAACTGTTCATTGGCAATATTCCAGTCCCATTTCATCGGGGATCTTCCGGATTGGTTCAACAACAGGTCTTAATCATATAAAAATCACTGAATTATAGCAGATTTCGACCATACATTGCAATAAAAAAGAATTTTAGTGGTATGAATTTAAAACAGAATTACCCTTCCTCCGATCAGCAGCATGTATTTCCGGAGACTTCCGTTATAACAAGATCTGCTACTTCAGGGTAAGGAGTATAATTCCCGACAGAATAGCAGGATTTATAGTGAAATAATCATTTAAAAATATTTGAGATTTATTTAGGGGAGCTTACAGTGAAAAGGGTAAATAATTTCAATCTTCTAATTAAAATTTGAATTTTGAGATTTTATTTAAAATTCATACCTTTAACAAAGAATTTTCCCTTCCAGAGCCTTATCATTTTTTCCTTATTCCCCTATTCCCTTATACCCTTATTCCCTTATTCCCTTATACCCTTATACCTAATATTCAATTTTTTTCTATTAACAACCTGACAACAATCTTATCATGCCCCGCACATGCCCGATCTCATCTTCATTAATGGTATGCCCCATGTGACGGTAAAACTGCAGAGTGACCTCAGCACCCTTTTCACTCAGAATTTGGGCACTTTCTTCCACCCGCTCCTTTGGAATATGAAAGTCTTCCTCATCACACCCGAGAAACACCGGCGTTCCCTGCAGGGAACCGCCATAGTCCCAGCGGATTCCCCGGGGGCCGATCAGTCCACCACTCAGCGCAGCAATACCACCGTACTGACGTGGATTCCGGACAGCATATTCCAAGGCCAGGCAGGCACCCTGGGAAAATCCCATCAGAATAATTTTTTCAGCAGGAATTCCCTTTTCCTGAAGATCGC
>JAFGSO010000536.1 GCA_016934605.1 Calditrichota bacterium
CAGAGTAGGTGCCCCATGGGTGGCCCAGCGGGTATGAGCAATCCCCACATGAGTGTCGCTGTTTTTTATTTCCGGCCAGTGCTTTCTAACCAGCTCCTGGAGGTCGTTGACCTTCCCTTTATCCTTCAGTATTCTGATCCGGCTTTCATCCAAAACAGCCAGGCCGGCTGAGTCATAGCCCCGGTATTCTAACCGTTTAAGGCCTCGGATCAAAGTATCTACGAGTGGTCGATGGCCGATATATCCCACTATTCCGCACATGTATTGCTCCCTTTAGACCGGCGACTGTCTTTTTTTACTTTAATTCCAAAAATGATTTTGATTGATCCTGGCTTATATGAAATGAGAATTGTTCCCATATCTCTAAAGTGTTTTGGTTTTATTAAATTGAGCTTTTTGTTTTTGAAGGTACTCCAGGAAGAGGGCCAAGATGGTAAAGATGAACAGACCCAAGACTCCTGCGATAACTATATTTAACAATTTTTTGGGAGCTACCGGGTAAAGGGAGGGAGTGGGGTCTTTTATGATCTGAGTGTATTCGATACGGGTTTTTCTATCGTTTAGTAGCTTTATTTCATTCTGAATCCTTTTGATTTCGTTTTCTGTTTTATTTATTTTATTTTTTAGATTTTCAATTTCTGTATCCACTTGTTTTAATTCTTCTCTTTTTTCATTGATTAAAAGATTTAAATTTTCTTGGTTGATTTTTTCAATGCTGAATTTTTCATCCAAAGTGCCGTAATATTGCAAGTTTTGTTGTATTTCATTTGAATAAAGCAGCAGGCTTATAGTATTTCCTTCTTGCTGCTTTTCAGCCAGGGTCTTTCTTTGCTGAGTTTCAATTTCTTTCAGTCTTTCCATGACGTTCTTCATTTCTTCGGTAATACTATCAATCCGTTCTTGGGATATGATCAGTTTATTTTGGGAACTGACTATTTTCCCGTTGATTATATTCTTTTGAATTTGTTGGAGTTTGATATTATTAAGATCATCTTTGATCAGTATATTTTTAATTTGAATTGATATCTTATGCTCCTCTATTTGCGTATCTATATTTTTCATTTCGACATCCACTTTTTTGTCCATTTCACTCTTAAGATGATTGAATAGAGATAAATGGATGGATTTGGCATTATTTATATCGGTATCTTTGGTTATAATTCTTATAAGGTTAGTGTCCCTCAAAGTGTCTGCTTTGGTATCAGGGAGCTCTCGAATATCCAAGTTCAATTCTGCTGCAATGAGAGTATTATAGGATTGTTCATTAATTCTCCCGGATATCTGTTTTGGTTGAGTGACTAGGACTTCTTCGAATTCGCCGCCTTGTTTCTGAATGGTGAATTTGGCCGGCAAGAGAAGAGAATCTATTTGCCAGACGGGAGTTTTAAGAAAGCTGTATACTCCGGATAAAACTATAAGAACAAACGTAGGAATTATGATCAGCCATCTGCGTTTCCATACGACCTTAAGAAAATCGATCAATTCTATTTCATTTTGTTCATGATGGGTATAATTAGTATCTTTCATGTTGATCTCTGTTAAGTCTTTTTTTGCATATAACTAATACATTTTAGATTATATTTCAAGTTAAGATTTTTTTACAGATTAAATCCTTTCATTGATTATACCATGAAGAAACCAGCAGGTAATCTTTGTATTCATTGATGGGCCTGCGGCCGACATAGCTCCATTTGCCCTCAGGAAGAAATTCTATTTTAGCAAAGGGATTTGAGTCTTCAATAGTATGGCATAAATCTTCTGTTTTAAAAAAGTGAATAGTAAAGCTGTGATACCTTCCTGGCCGTACGGTGTAAATATCCTTAATGATGGCATGGCTTAGATTTTCCAATCTAACCGTGTCTAATTCATCATCCAGACATATCCAAAGGAATTTATGGGAGGTTGTGTGCCCAATGGAGTCAGTTTTGATAAGGTTAAATGAACAGCCTACGTTCTCCTCAATTTTTTCAACATTTACCTCCGGATCCGTCACGGGTTGGATTTTAAAAACCGCCTCTTTACAGAAAATAAACATAATTGAAAAGCACAAACTCGAAAAAAACAATATAGATACAAATGTTTTCATTTTCTCCTCCTCCTAAGTTTTTTATATTAAGAGAGATAACTAACACATTAAACAAGCTACCGCCGTCACAAATTAAGCGAAATTTATACCCATGGGAGCTTATATGCCGAATGTAATTATTAGGTCTAAATAAATTATACATTTATTACTATCATTTTCAAGTTTAACGGAGCAATGCTCACCTCTTCAATTTGCTGATGGAACTATACCGTGCCTCGCACCGTTACTTATTTTCAGTTATTTTGTTATAACGATTAACTTGGACAATAATCTCCAAAGCTTGTAAAATTAATTAACATGAATCAGCCATCCGCTATAAAAGTAGAAAATTTGACCAAAAAATTCAATGGATTCACTGCGGTCGACAACATTACTTTCGAGGTGGGAACCGGTGAGCTTTTTGGCCTGTTGGGTCCTAACGGTGCCGGGAAAACCACAACCATAAACATGCTGGCAACTCTACTTAAATCCACCTCTGGCTGCGCGGAAGTGGCTGGTTTTGATGTCGACCGTCAGAAGGATAATGTGAGAAACAGCATCGGCATTGTATTTCAGGAGACAGTCCTCGACACCAAACTCACGGGACGGGAGAATCTCGAATTTCACGCCATGATGTATGGTATGCCTAAAGATGAAAGGCGCAACAGGATCCGGGAAGTCCTTAGATTGGTTGAACTGGAAGAGAAATCAAGCGTTCTGGTCGAAAATTACTCCGGCGGGATGAAAAGGCGTTTAGAGATAGCCCGAGGGCTGATCCATCATCCCTTGGTGTTGTTTTTAGACGAGCCTACTCTGGGGTTGGATGCCCAGACCCGCCGTCATATCTGGGATTACATAAAAAAGCTGAATAAAGAATCGGAGGTGACCATTATCCTGACTACCCATTATATGGAGGAAGCGGATTATCTCTGTGAGAGGGTGGCCATCATGGATAATGGAACCTTTGTCGCCCTGGATTCACCCGGTAATTTAAAAGATATACTTGGAGGGGATGTAGTATCTCTCGAGATAGGAGGCAGCGTAGCTAATCTTAAAAAGAAATATGAGGAAATTGAGTGGGTGAAGACTGTTTCAGGTTTCGGTCAGGTTATAAGCTTAACTATGGAAAGAGGGGAGAGGAGAATTCCTACTCTCATCACCATCGCTCAATCTTCCGGATTTGAAATAACCTGTGTTAATCTTCATAAACCTAGTTTAGAGGATGTGTTCATTCATTTTACGGGAAAAACCATTCGGGATGAAGAAGCCAGTCAATCTGAACGCAACCGGGCCAGGCTG
>JAFGSO010000537.1 GCA_016934605.1 Calditrichota bacterium
CATTGTTATCACGCCGATAGGCAGCCTGCCC
This sequence comes from Calditrichota bacterium, assembly GCA_016934605.1. Classification (GTDB taxonomy): domain Bacteria; phylum Calditrichota; class Calditrichia; order RBG-13-44-9; family RBG-13-44-9; genus RQOF01. Next base: position 32 of record JAFGSO010000537.1, read on the forward strand.
GCCCACTGGCGGGGATCAGACCTCCGGCTGATTTGGTGCTTGGTAATTGGAATTTACTTCTAGTCGCTGGTTAAAATCAATTGTCCCTTCGGGACAGGTTTTAGGGGAATGAATATCATAATATTTTGTATTTTGTAATCACACTAACTCTATTCTTTAAAATTTCCCCTGCCCCCCTTTTGCAAAGAAGGAATTCCAAAACCGAAATTTAATAATAAGAATCCTGGATTCTCTATCCTTTAGCCTTGAGCCTCTGTACCCCTGCGCCTTCTGCTTAACCTTTGTCCTTAATCCTTTCGCCTAATCTCCATGCGCCTCTGAGCCCCTCATTTATCTCATAGCCAGCTTCAGATCCTGGCTGCGGAGTGTCCGGAGATCTTCTCTGGTAAATTCAAACCGGATGGAAACTTCCTGTCCATGGCTGTCTATATCAATTTTATTCAGGACGTCCACAGCTTTTCTTTCGTCACTCACCGCCAGTTTGGCTGTAGCAATCCACCCCTCCAGAGCTTCCTTAAAGATATCTGCTTTCTCTGCCGTGGTGAAGATGCTGATTCCGGCAAAATTTATTTTTTCATTTAATTTCATGGAAAAATTGACCTGCTGAAGCGATTGGAGTCCTTTAAATCGTGACCCTTCCGGATGCCTTTCCCTGCTTTCTTCTATTTTTTCCATGAAATCTTCTGTCCGGATAGTCATCCATCCGTCACTTTTATATTGAATGGTTCGCAGCCGTTCCAGAGTCTCCTTACTCATTTTTTCAGGAGTTACAGATGTAACCCCATCAATCCAGTTTTTCACCAGTTTGCGAGTGCCGACAATCAGACGCTGATTTCCCGAAAAACTGATAGTGAATTCTTCATCGCCCGTGCTGTAAAGCATGTATGTACCATAAGGTTCTTCAAACAGCTGCTCATCGTCCATTTCTGTTCTCACATATTCAATGATTGCTTCAGGCTGGTAATTTCCCGTTACCACCGCCAGAAAACGCGATTCTTCTCCCGGAAAAAAACAGAAATAAACCTGATGAATATCTTTGTGAATATCAAGCCCGGTAGCATCCATAAATTTATTATACTCTTCTGAACAAAAGGTGCCATCATCCATTCTGTCTTCAAAAATGGAAAAGAAAGGGCTTTCACGGAGATTCTGAACATTCATATATCCAATGGCCGGCGCTTCATCCGGAAGCGAAGCAATTTCGCTTGCCATTTCTGTTGAAAGTGGTTCAGCTTTCTCGCGATCGCACTGCCAGCCGGACAAGGTTATGAATGATGTAATTAAAATTATAATGATATTATTGTTCATAATGCACTCCTAAAAATTTTTTCGTGAGAATAAAACTGTTGATATGAAAAACATGATGATTCCAAAAGAAAGCGAAGTCCACAGGGGAGTCCAGGAAGGTACCGGAGAGCCCTGAACCAGAAGTCGGGTCATGTTTCCCAGTTCGGAAGTCTTAGGCAGAAAATGATAAAGTCCATCGAGCAGATAACCGTAGACTTTTCCTGACAGAAGAGCATATATTTTGTCGCGCTGAAGTAAAAGCGGGCTAAAAAAAAGAATGAGATAGGTAATCATCAGAGAGAACGCACCGCTTCCGGTGACTAATCCCAGAAGTGTCATCAGGGAAAATAAGATGACGTAGGTCAGCACAATCATCAGTCCGGCCAGAAGAAAACCTCCGTTCCACAGGTTGGTTTTCAAGGAAAGTATCAACCAGCTGAAGAAAACCAGATAGAAGACATTGAATGTTACGATGGCAACGGCGCCCAGAAAACGGCCGGATAAAATCTGCGGTCTACTGAGCGGTTTGGAAAGAATAAGGTCGATGGTACCCGGCTGAAGGAAGCTGGGAATCAGACTGCTGGTGGCAAAGAGTGACATGAACAATCCACCCGTAAATAAAAAAACCGCAACCGCACTTTGAAGGCCTGTCACCAGACCTTTGACCTCAACCAGACTGCCGGCTTCATTGCCGAAAATCGACAGGGAAGACTTTATTCCGTCAACCACATCCAGATTCAAAGCAAAAATAAAAAGCAGGCATACCAGAGTTGAGATGCCAAAAAAGGCTATAAAAGTTTTTTTAGCGAAGGACTCTCTGAAAGTCAATTGAATAATTGCCAGAATTTTCAATTTTTTTTCACCGCCTTCTCATCCATGACATCAATGAAGTGGTCCTCCAGTGAAATTTTATGAGGAATGATGGCCTGAATCGTGATATTTTTATCACGAAGCGTATCGATGAGTCGGTTCAAATGCTCAGTGCCGGCTACTGAGATAACAAAATAATCATCCTTTTTAAAGAGCGGAATATTCAATTCCTCGCAAATCTCCTCTGTGCCTGATTCCTCTTCCTGAACTTTTAAATGATAGCTGTCTTTCACCGATATGAACTGCTGTAAATCTCCTTTCTGGATTAATCTGCCATTTTTTAAAATGGCAATTTCATCGGATACTCTTTCAACCTCGGACAACAGGTGGCTGTTGAGAAATATGGTTTTTCCGCGGTTTCTCAGATCAACCAGTATATCTCTTATCTCACGGCGGCCAACAGGATCTATACCATCGGTCGGTTCATCCAGGAAAAGCAAATCCGGATCATTGATCAATGCCTGGGCGATGCCAAGGCGCTGCAACATACCTTTGGAATACTTCCGGATTTTATACTTATTCCAATCTGACAGTTTCACCAGTTCCAGCAGGGCAGGGATGCGGCTCCTTAATTCCCCCTTTCCGAGCCCGCTCATTTTTCCGAAATAATATAAAACCTGTTCAGCATTCAGAAA
>JAFGSO010000107.1 GCA_016934605.1 Calditrichota bacterium
CAAAGAATCACAAGATGTAGTGAAGACTGGAGGTAATTTTTATTGTAAATATTAGACTTAACTCATCCAAGTGTCGAAGTTGGGTTAACCCCTGGTTGACTTGCCGGGACTAAACCTTCCCTGCTTTGGCCAGAAACCAGAGGCCAGGAACCAGAAGCCAGTAATCTGTTTCGTAATAAGGTAGCTCATTTTTGTATCAGACTCATCGAGATTCAGCTATCGATTTCAAATTCAATCGGGCTATCTGCCAGGTATTAAACATTCGTGTAAATAGTTTTGGATTCAAATCGGTCCATCATTAATTTACCTGAAAAGGTGAATACATTATGAAATACACTACATTCATGACCGAGGTCAAACCGGATCACAGCGTTAACTTACCTGTGGAAGTCAGAGATAAAATGAGTATTGCCTCAGGGGATAAGGTTGAAATCACCATTAAGAAGATCAAATCACGAAGACTGGAAATTCTGATTAGTGAAAATCCACTTTATAAACTTATAAAATTTGCAGAGGAGTGATAGCTAATAGAATGAAAATTTTCATTGATGAAATCGGCTGGTGGGCTATTTCTGACAAGAATCATCCTCTTCACCGGGAGATGCAGGAGCAGTTTCAATACTATCTGGATGGAGGACACAGTTTTTATACTACTAACGTGATAGTGGGTAGTGTTATTTCACGGCTTAAAAGCAGTATTGGTTCGAAAAAAGCCATTCGTTTTGCGGAGATTATCGATGAGGCCTGGCTGGGAACTCATCTGCATTTTCTGTGGATCGGCCGGAGAACTCAGAGGGATGCCATCAAGCTTTTTAAAAAATTTCCGGATTATGAGCTTTCTCTTTTTGACTATGCGAATATAGTGCTCATGAACAGACGTAATATAAGATTTATAATAACAACCAATTCCGCCTACAACAAATTGGGTTTTAAAATAGTACCGGAAAATCAGGAATAATCGACAATGGCCCTTTTACAGCAGTTAGTAGATGAAGATAGTAACAAAATCGTTGGAATCCTGGGCGGTAAGGGACGGAATATTCTGATAAATCAACTGGCCATGGAGGCTGCAAATCATAAAAAACGGGTGATTATTACTCATATTAATGGACATATTCTGCCGCCTTCGGGACATATTAGCTATAATGCTGATGAAAACAAATTGATCGGGCAGATTAAACGGGAATTTGATAATGAACCGGTAATTTATGCTGCAAAATCACTCGACGATCATTTTGTCAGAGGCGTTAGTACTGATTTTGTCCAACGGCTGAAAAACTTACCCGGGCTGGATATTATTTTTCTAATCCTTGGAAATGCCAGTCGTTTAAGTATTCTCGCCAGGAAAGATATTTCTCGTATCATTGGATTAAATTTTCTGGACAGATTGATTTATTGTTTCCAATTTGACCTGATCAATCAGCCATTGAACCAGGAAGTCGTCAAGGATCCTGACGCTTTTCTGAAAAATTTCCCCAGATATAAGTCGGAAAAAATATTTCACCAGGATATGATGACTGATTATTTAACAGATTCAAAAAACGGGGCTTTCCGCCTTTTCCAGCAGAAATGGCCGGTACTGCTGGTTCTGACGGATATAAATAATGTTCTTCTGGAAAATCGCTGCATTGCCCTGGCACGGAATTTATCTGCAAAAGGAATTGAGCATATTTTCCAGGCAAATCTGAAAGATAATATAGTAAAAAGGATACCAGCCAGATGACAAATTTTCCCCCGATAACGGTTCTGGGTGGTGGGGAATATGGTTCAGCAATTGTATACACTCTGTTTAAAGCAGGTTTACCTGTAGTGCTGGTAGTAAAATCTTCAGAACTTTATCTGAGGCGGCCGGTCTGTTTTGCAGAGGCTATCCATTCCGGACTTCAGCAAATTGATGATGTCTCTGCAGTGCTTGTGGATGAAAATGTTCTGATGAATTTTGAATCTGATGCTTTGAATGTAAAATGGAAAAAAGCGGTTCAATTTCATATTCAGACACAACAGATTCCCGTTGTGATTCTTGAAGAACTGCCGGATTTTGTTGAGATTCTTCAACCAGAATATATCGTGCGGACGGACAGGACGCTTTTTCCGGGAATTACAATGGAATCTGCGCCGCTGGTGATTGGACTTCATCCGGTACATACCATTTATCAACACTGTAATCTTTCGATCGAATCCAGACAGAATTATTTTATAGGCGATGTCTATGTAACTCCCCCGGATTCTGAAAAACTGACTAATTTTGATTTTCATTTTTTCAAACAACCATGGGAGACAATAAATTCACCTCTGGAAGGAGTTTTTATATCGTCAAAGAATATCGGAGACAATATTGCCCGCAATGAATCGCTGGGGAAAATAGAAGATATTGAAATACGGTCACCTTTTGATGGTCAGATATGGGGCCTTTATCACAGCGGTAAAATTATCTCCGTCAGCAAACCACTTGGTCTGATATATCAGGGTCCGCCGACAGAAGCATACCATTCTTTCAGTTTTGCTCATAAAGTTGTTGCCGGAACAGCGCTTAGAGAAATTTTACACTTTCGTAGATTTTAATCTGGCGCAGGACCCTGGTACTCATCAACTCCCGGATTTTTAGGGAGAATTCTGATTATATAATACATCAGCCCGAATCATATTTTATCTGAATACCGAAGGCAGAAAAAATGGATTTTCTAAAATCTCTTGAGATGTGGTTTCAGCAGGTCAGTGGTCTGGTATGGGGCTATCCCCTGATGATCCTTCTTGTGGGAACCGGCTTGTGGTTAACTGTTATTCTAAAAGGATTGCAGTTTCGGACATTGA
>JAFGSO010000108.1 GCA_016934605.1 Calditrichota bacterium
CAATTGAAAAAAGCCAGGATCGCGCCAACCAAAGATATCCATCTGGTTGAAATGGAAGAACGGATGTGGTATAATCTGGAACTGGACAGTCAGCAGTTTATGGTTCCCGGTATTGTGGTGGTTCTGCTCACTATTATTCCTATGATGCTTTCCGCCATGAGTCTGGTAAAGGAAAAAGAAATAGGCACCCTGGAACAGCTGATGGTTACACCACTGAAGAAACACCAGCTTTTGCTGGGAAAAATTATTCCATTCCTGATACTGTCCTATGTAGAACTTGCCATAGTGATGACCGTTGCTATCCTGTTTTTTAATATCAGCATGAATGGAAGTTATCTATTACTGGCGTTACTGTCACTCCTTTATCTCATCGCCACTATCGGTCTGGGGATTTTTATCTCCACTTTCACACACACCCAGCAGCAGGCAATGTTTGTTGCCTGGTTTTTCATGGTTTTCATGATCATTATGAGCGGTTTTTTTATTCCCATCGAAAATATGCCGAAATCTCTTCAGGGACTAACCTACCTGAATCCCATGCGTTATTTCATGTTTATCATCCGGGACATATTCCAGAAAGGATCCGGCATTATTTATCTGTGGCTGGATTCGACCCTGATGACCGGTTTCGCTCTGGTGATTATCTTTCTTGCTGTGGGAAAATTTCAAAAAAGAGTATCGTGAATCAACTGTGTCGGGTAGAGAAATTATTTTCTCTGCGAATTCTATCCTGCTTCGCTTGGTTCACACGGCATACCGGCAGATAATCACACAATCTGCCATTCCATCCCACGCACTGTTTTTTATCCGTGGTGTGCACAAAACGACCGCTTTTTATATCCCGAATATACTTCACTGCAAATTGCATTATTCTTTCAAGAAAATCCTCCAGGGAGGCTGGTTTGTTATCGATTGAATATTTATTCCCCGGGAATCTTGCCGATTCAGTAACTAATGGCGGTTGTAAAACGCTATCTTTATCGGCAAAGACGATTTTCTTCTCAATATCATTTTCTTTCTTCAGAGAATAGAATGCTCCTCCACCGGGACGAATTTTTATTTTTTCATTTTTTAAAATCTCACCGGCAGCTTTCAGATAGATGGGGAGCTGAAGTCTGAGACCTTCCCACATTTCCCGCAGCGCAGGAAATTGTCCCGTCTTATAATCTACCACCAACACCGTCCCGTCAGCAGCAGTTTCGACACGGTCGATTTTACCCCTGAAATAGAAAATTTCATCTTCATGCTTGTATGTGAAAGGATTGACCGTGGAAAGGTGATCTACCCTTTCAGGAGATATAATCCCCTGACCGAAAGACAATTCAAACCGTGTCGGTTTAGTTGGATACAGATTCTCCTGTTCCATTTCATAGTCCCAGAAGGAATGAAACAGACCTTTGTTGAAGTCGTTGCCCAGGTAAAATTCTTTCTGAAGGTCACGGATAAGTCCCGGCGGAAGAGGAATACTTTCAAATTCTTCAGAAGCTATGGAAAGAAGTCTATCCAGCTTACGATCCTGAGGATTATTTTCATGAAAAAACCTGAATAATACCGCGTGAACCAGAGAGCCCCGTTCGCGGGGAGACAAATACTCCTCCAGTTCTTCGGCAGGTTTGATACCAATTATTCGTTCCTGGAAAAAAATATGCGGGCAGGCTGCAAAAGTCTCCAGTTGGGTCGGTGAAAAACAGACAGTTGAAAAAGCACTCTGAAACCACTCCTGTAATACAGCATTCGCCGAAAGATCTCCTTCCCACAGGCCTGTAACAACACCCTCTTCACGGCGTTGAATAACAGACCTTTTGAAATGATAATGCTTTAACTCAGTTTCAGCAAAAAGAGCTTTCCATTTTTCAGGCAGATTATGGTAATCGAGTTTTGCAGGTGGAAATTGCTCCGCCAGATAACCGATTAATTCAGCATGGGACGGCAGTGGAGGCAGTGCTTCTTCATCCAGAGGTTCTTCCGAGATGCGCTGAAGTTCCCTCAGAAAAATGGATCTCAAAATCGGCTGTTCCTGATGATAGCGGGAATACGAAAACCGCAGCAATTCTGCAGGATTCTGCAGTAATTGAAAAAATAATTCCCGGTCCTGAAGCAGTTGATCGGCCGGAAGCAGAGATTGCAATTGTGCCGGGAGATTTGATGGATGCGTAAAAAAGGCTGAGGATCTGGTCGGAAAAACATTTTCTTCCATTCCGGTAACAAAAAGCACAGAAAAATCATATCCCGTAAGTTCTTGCATCGATACAATCTGAACTCCGCCGTGAGTTCCCTCCTGCCCTGAAAAATAAGCAGAACGACATAGAGAAGAAAAAACCTCGTAAAATTCCCGGCAGGAAAATTTATAACCGGGATTGGCTTTTTCCATATAATCCTTCCAGAAGTTCAACAGCTCAATAATCCGGTTTAGAAAATTCATACTAGACCTGGAGCGAAGGATTTCCGATCCCGCAGTATCTTCATTAAAAGATACTGCTCTCCATTGTCTTTTAAGAAATTTTTGTAAACTTGTATATATTGAACCAGCGGTCTGCGGGGATTCCAGAAAACGGATATCACTGAAAAATCTTATCAAAACATTTTCCAGCAGTTCGAGAGTCTCACCGTCAGCATGATATTCCTCAGCTTCTTTCTTCTGCAGGATGTCCTTTTCGTTTCTGATAAAAGTTAGAATATTATCTTTGCCTGATTTTACCCTCAATGATTCAAATTTATCAGCAATGCTTCTCCCGGATAGCTTCTCATGATACCGGAAGAACGGGGAGTGTAAAATTTTCAGTATACCCTCCAGAGCAAACTCGTCCATTACGGTTCTCAGTAAAAGTTCAAGTGTGCCGGCGACGGGTGACTGACTCAGTTTTATAAACTGCTGATGATAAAACGGAATATTATGCCGGCGAAATACCGTTTCAATTATCGGCAGATAGACCTCCAGTTGTGGGCCGGTGATACCGATACGGGAGGAATCAGTCTTTTCTTCAAGTACCATTTTTTTTATTTCAGCGGCAATCTGTTCCACCTCTGCAATACGATTAGGTGCAGGTATAATTTTAACTCGTTCCCAGAAAGAGAAATGAGGTGACTTTATTTGAAACAGTGAATCGCTGATCTTGACAGTTTCGAAATATCCATGAATATGCTTCACCATAGGTCTTATTTTATTGAAAAGCGATTGTTTATGACCGTACAATTCAGGATTTTTACCGTAGGAGGTGAGGAGAAAAACCGACTTTCCTTTTTCATGAAGCCAGTTAAAAAAATTGAGATGCAATTGCCTGGAACCGGAGATATCCTCAAAAGCAATGGCCAACAGTTCCGGATAATAAGTATCAAAGAATTTCGATGATGCCCTGAACATGATGTGTTTGAGAATTTCAGCCTCGTCCATGAAAAATTTTCCCATGAAATTGCTGTATCTGGCAAAAAGCAGGTTCAGATCCGATTGAAGTTTATCGGTTGTACTGAGTACCAGGTGTCTGCTTCCATTTTCAATAAAATCCTTATCCAGAAGATTCAAACGGGCATCATCAAAAAAGCGGAGTAATTTTCGAATAGTATCATCAGGAATCGAGCCTTCGGGGAAGGAAAAATACTGGAGTTCTTCCCTGGTCTCCAGCAAAATTTGTTTCAGAATCAGGCTTCTCTCCACAAAAGAAAGAAATTTGAGAGGAACGGAAAGCTTTTCGATAAGGTCCCGGATAAAACGGTTGAAGGTTGTAAAAGGATATGCGGTAGAAATGGCTTCGTTTTCATTCAGGTGCCAGCGGTTCCGCAGCAGCTGCACCCGGGTCGGCTGATTCACCACATAGATAGATTTTTCATCCTGTCTGGTAAACTCCAGATGATGGGTGAGGAATTGATCGGTCAGGTGAAACATATCCTCACTGTAATGGAATTCAAACTGTTTTTGCATATCTCAAACCTCTGGCTGAGAGGAATATAGACAGAGGGAAAATAAATCGCAAGGCCGAGAGCCAATTATTGATTTAAGATGAAGTCCGCCGACAGGCGGACCCGCCCTCCCGGCGGGGATGAAGGATGAAGTCCGCCGGCGGACCCACCTTTGGGCGGGGATTAAGTGAGGAATAGGGATATAGGGATATATGGCAAGGGGCATAAGAAACAGTGATCCAAGATTTTAAATTTGAGCTTTTTAGGAGTTAGTATTTAATGTTTCGAATTTACCTCCATACCCTATACCTTATATCCCTATATCCCTATATCCCTATACTCCAATTCAGTAAGAGCTTGCTTTAACCGCAGTTTGATGCCAATTTTTCTGAAAATAATCACCTGTAAACACATGACACCTTTTCTGGGTTTATTACTGATTCTGATGATTACCTTCATTGGTGTTCGGTTTTTCAGCCGAACTACCATTCTGAAAACTCCGCTCCTGTCAGGTTTGATTGTGAGTGGGGTGCCTTATATCCTGATAGGTGTTTTTCTGGGTCCCCAGGTATTTAATTTCTTAAATATCAATGTGCTTAACAGTCTTCAACCGCTGATTAGCATGGCCATTGGGTGGGTGGGCCTTCTCTTCGGATTGCAGCTCCGTTGGAGAAATATCAGGCGTTTCCCTCTGAATTATATGCTTTTTACTTCAGTTCAAAGTCTGATTACCTTTTTTTTCATATTTATTCTGATGGGAATACTGATATATTTAATGAGCCCCCCTCTATTAGAAAATCATCTGGCCGGTGTTCTCATACTGGCTGCACTGGGTTCAATGACTGCGCCTTTGTCCATTGGACGAATTATTATCGAAAACCGAATTAAGGGC
>JAFGSO010000538.1 GCA_016934605.1 Calditrichota bacterium
ATGATTGCGCTTGATGAACCAGGGATAAAACGGCGGCGTATCGTCCCCCCATGACGGCCTCCAGAAATAGTCATATCCTTGAGCTTCAAGAACGCGGGCGATCTCCGTCCCGGCCTGATTCACGGATTTGACCTCGACCAGCATGTCCACAATGGGTTTGGCATGAAGTCCTGGAACAGCGGTACTGCCGAAATGCTCGATTCTTCCGGTCAGATATTCCCCCAGGCAGGCCACGAGATGAAGCCGTTCCTTATGAAATACTTCCTTCCAGACAGGATCATACGGGACAACGGATACTTCCTCTTTCAGCACGCGTGAGAGTTTTTCTTCAAAGGTTTCCATGCGTTCCTTCCGGCGGATGGTCATGCTTTTCTGATGACCATGAGTTCATTGCCGCTGATCTGAAATTCGTAATCCACCTTCCTGATTTCGATCCGGTGGTTTCCAAAATCCGAAAGCACCTTTTCCACGTAAGAGGATTTCTTCGCGTTGAAATCCAGGAGCGGAAAAATCCGGGCTTCTTTTGCAACCCTGAGCATTTCGGTCAGGGCCCTTTTATGGAATTCATAGGACAGGTTGTCCGTATACAAAAACAGAAAATGGGAGCTGAGCGCGAGATCAAATTCGTCGTCCTCAAACGGCAAATCCGGCAGGGAAGCCGGGATATATCTTTTATTTTTTCTGCCCTCTTCATATGAACTCAGGAAGATATTCATGGCTGCCATGCGTATTTTTCCCAGCTCTTCGACGGAGCGGATACGGTCCCAGACGAACAGTTCCCTGTTTTGCTCAGTTTGTCTTAAAATATCTTCGCGTGTTTCCTCGATTCTTTGCCGGATCTTTTCTGCGGACAAATGATAGAGAGGGTCCACGGAAACAACGGTTCCGCCTTTTCGGGTGTATTCCTCATTGAAACTGGCCGGACCGTCCCCGCAGCCTAAAATTTTTAAACGGTGCTCCCTGAGATCGAACATGGACAGGTATTCACCGTAATTTCTCCCCCAGGGGACCACGCTGTTGTATTTGAAGACCATTATTTCGTGGTTTCTAATATATTGATCTTCATTTTTTTAAGATAACATGGCCCGTTATGTGCGCGCAGCGCCCAGAATCGGCTCGATGTGTTGGTTGGGATACATTATTTTTTAATTAGTTAAGACCGACCCCTCTATTTAATCAAACAGATTTCTCAGTTTCATCTGAACGAGAGCGTTCCATAGTGATTCTTAGAATTATATGATCTGGGCCGGGAACTTCATGTTGTTCAATCACCCATCCATCACTTTCTGCCGTCGCAATTAGAAGTGCATTTAGTCTTCTATTCTGGGAATTTAAATCAAAAGTATACCTTTGTTCAGGCTGCCTGCTGATTAGCATCATATTATCAGCCGTGGAAATATCTTCTAGTAACTGAAAAAATTCTCGCTTGGAATCACTTTGTTTGTAAAATTTTTCACAAAACCAGTTTAATAATGCTTTACTAGAATTGATATCGAGTTCTGGCCATTTTGAATGTTTCGTTATGGAGTCTATATAACCTGGCAAAAATCTATTATCTCCATTCCGTTCTTCAGTCCATCTTTTAAGACCCGCATAATACTCTCTGAAAAGATACGTTAACAACATTTCAGGGGGGAAATCATAAGGTTTTTTAACTGTATAAAAAAGAGCATTTTTTAAATCTCGTGCTTCTTTTTCATCCATGGTGTTAAAAAATTCTTCCCAAAGTTGAAAATACAAATCGCTCATAACTGCGCTTAATTCATTTGATGAAGGTTTCTGTTTAAATGTCAGTACAGTTGATTTTTCATTTTCACCCAATTGAGCCAACAAAGATGGCAAGATTTCTGGATGTGATGCCATCTGTTCCTCCTTTGAAACAAAAAAATCATCTCCGGTTGCAATAGCAATTAATGTCCGTATATTATTCCAAACATCAGAATTTTCCCTAAAAGCAAGAGTATTTTTTAAATAAACAAGCAAATTGTACACTAGTCTGACATTTTGAGAATCAGATAATCGGACATCGCTCAATCTATCATTCGTTATAGTCAATTCTATTTTGCCTTCTTGCTTATTTTGTGGCAAATAAGAAGAGACATAATCAATTGAAATTTTAAGTTTGCTCTCATCTATTTTTTCAATAGTCACTTTGAATTCATCTGATTTCCTGACTGAAATACCTCTTAATTTCAATAACATATCATTTGTAGATGTCATGGGAGAAAGAGAATTTATGTCAGAAGATGTAGCCCATGGGTGAAAGTATCCGACAGAAAGGAATATAAACACCAATAAATATTTATTAAATATTATCATATGTATATTTCTTTTTATCTTAATCCTCATACTATTATATTTATCATATATTTTTTAATAAGTCAATATGAGTGCGGCTTTTTGTGCTAAAAAAATTTGGACTGAATTAAATTTTCATTCTTATATAGATATTACCACATATTTGGGCCTGTGTCAATATAGAATTGAAAATGTCAATGAAGAATTGAAAAAATTTGTCTCGCGCAGAGACGCAGTGACGCAGAGAATGAAAAATTAAGAATTTTCATAATATTTTTATTCTCAAATTCTCAAGAATATTAACATCAAGTGCGGGATGACATTTTTTTATTTGTAAAAAATCGTGTCAATTCGTGGTTAAGAAAAATCCTCATGAAAATCCGGGATAATGGAAACATCATTTCCGGCAAATTCATCGCCCGACCGCAC
>JAFGSO010000109.1 GCA_016934605.1 Calditrichota bacterium
CATATGTCGATCCATTATATGACACCAGCTCAAATATTTGCAGCATAAAATGATTAATTTTTTGTCAACTATTTTAGGACAATACAGTTTCGAATTGCTTTTAGGACAATGTTTACCATCATACTCGATGGCATGTAAAATGATCAAGGAAGTGATTGATATCTATAATAATGAGTAGTTGCATATGTCAATTGATTATATGACACCAGCTCAAATATTTGCAGCATAAAATGATCAATTTTTTGTTAACTATTTTAGGACAATACAGTTTCCAACGACTAAAGTCGCTTACAGACAGAACATCTTAATATTTTGGTATTTGTATTTTGTACTGTATTTCTTTCTTGTATCTCGTTGTCTTGTAATCTTGTTTTCTTGTTTTTCCCGACTGTCAACCTATTTCAGGACGTAAGACGTAATCCTTCATCCTTCATCCTTCATCCTTTCCTTGAGACCTGCGCCTTATACCTTGAGCCTTTATACCAGAGCACTCTCTTCACCGGAATCCCGAACAAATAGGCAGGAAGATTTGGTTAATTCTGTGGATTGTCTTATAAAATCAAAAGAGAGTTTTTTCCCGACACCGAATATATTGATATCAGCACGGGGAGCATCTTCCAGAACTCTTTTAAAAGATCCGGTGAGTACATGAAAATTCGTCATAGATGGCATTCTGGCCTGATCACTTAACCGCTCCAGGAAATGGGTCAGTCGTCTTCGGTCAGATTTTTCGGAAGCAACAGTAACCAGATTAATACTTCCTTCCCAGTTCAGTTGAAGCTGGAGCGTAATCAGCATAGCAAGATGCCAGTTGGGACTTTTATCTCTCAGCCAGAGATTGATAGTTTTCTGCATCCCGAATGCAATCCGGGGATGCTGTCTGAGAATACTCAATCCCATCTTCTGTTTTACAGCCTCAGCCACCAGACTCTCGATAATATCGTCCTTGCTTTCGTCATTACTTAGCGTCAGAAACAGCACATTGGGACTGAAAGTACTGGCCCTCAATGTTTGAATGACCAGTTTGGCACCGTGCAGAAATTTTTCATCCTCGATGATTGTTGCTTTGATCAGGACATTTCCGTTCTTGAGCGGCAGAATCAAATCTTCCAGATTTTTACGGGTCTGCTTGATGTTACGATTTTTTACGGTAAATGCAAATATACTTCCCGACGGACAGGTGATATTACGGATAAATAATAGCGGGCCCGACCAGACTTTGGGGTTGTCAATGGGAACCAGAAGATCCGGCTTCCATGTTACCTGATGACGTGGAAACTTCATAGCGAATCGTGATACACGTTCTGCTATAACCAGAAAAAGCCCTCCCCTGATGTCTCCGGTGGTCTGTTTTAAACCACGTCTTTCCAACCAGAAATAAAGTATAAAGATGCTGGTGATAGCTATAACGCTAAATACAATATCGATAAGAAACATGATTATTAAACAACCAAATGCACCCAGTAATGGGATAAATTTGGGGACTTTAAATGTTGGCCTGAAGCTGATAATCTTCATACTCTGTTGAATAAAAACCACCAGATTCAAAGTCCCATAAGTGATGAGAAAAAACATGGTGATCAGCGAAGCCAGGAAATCCAGATTCCCCATAATCAGAAAAATTTCGATGACGATACCGGTGAAAACCACCGCATTACGCGGTTCATTGCTGCGGGTCTTTGCTGAAAAAAAGGAATGAAATGGCACAATGCGCTGTTCCGCCAGAGCTTGAAGAACCCGTGGAGCTCCCACCATGCTTCCCAGTGCTGAGGAAAGAGTTGCTCCCATAAGTCCGGCAATCACAGCCCATCCCCATATGGCTTTATCCACCATCACCATCTGGTTATCACGCAATTCTGCCTGGGGGACAATTACAGTAAGCATATAGGCCAGTAAAATATATATAACTGTTGTGACCGTTATGGCACTCATGGTTCCCAGAGGAATTGCTCTTCTGGGCTCTTTCAGGTCACCGGAAAGATTCGCACCCGCCATGATTCCCGTAACAGCGGGAAAAAAGATGGCAAAAACCTTCCAGAAACCGGCATCCTCGAAGTTGCCAATAAGCACCAGTTCGCGATCGGGTGAAGCAGGTGTTAGGAAAAATGATATCAGAGAGAAGGCGATTACGGCAAGAATCATATACTGAATCCGAATAGCAAAATGTGCACTAATGTAGGAAATCGTCAGTAGACAAAACCAGGCAAAGCTGGCCACCAGCTGATAATTATGAAAGGGAAATACTCTGATCCAGGCCTCGGTAAATCCAATAATATATAAAGCAGCAGACAAGGTAATTGAAATATAAAAGGGAATGCCAATACTCCCACCAGCCTCGAGTCCAAGAGATTTTGAAATAATGGAGTAAGCTCCGCCTGCACCGATCTTGATATTGGTTGTTATGGAAGACATAGAGAGACCAGTGCATATGGTAACCGATTTTGCCAGCAGGATGATGGCAACCGCACCTAAAAATCCGGCATTGCCAACTACCCAGCCAAGACGAAGATACATTATAACGCCAAGGATGGTCAATACATCCGGCGTGAATACACCACCAAAGGTATTGAATTTTTTGGCCTTGGGCCTTCGGGAGCGTAGTTGACTGACTTTTTCTGAAATAGATTCAAGAAGTGACTGACTCATGATAGCTGCTACTCTTTTTTATAATATTTTTCACATTCCTCTTCCCGGCCACGAATTACCCGCTTCCCCTTTAGTGAACCCCTTCCGGCGGTAACTACCGTGCATTGATCCTCCTCGCCATCCTTTTCGTAATATATAACCACCCAGTCATCGGTCTTTCCCAGTTCATGAGCTTTCGCTGTGTTGGAATAGAGCGCGGTGAATTCCCATTCTTCCCGTTCAGTGTGGAGTATTGGTAACCATGCTTTCCCTGCCGGATTAAAACGGCGGGGTGCAATCCTTTTTAATTCTCCCTTTTCCGCCTTTTGCCGGTATTCCCGCTCCACATCCAGCAGGATGTCTACCGTTGGTTCCGAAATTTGCGCTTTCTCTCCGGTTTCCCTGCTTTTGCGTCGTCTTCTGGCAAAACTACTGAGCATTCCCGAGAGGCTTACTTTAACAGCCTCAACCCTCTTCTGCCCGAATCCCTCAACTTCCTTCAACCGGCCATTGTAGGCAGCTTCTTCCAGCTCTTCGAGTGAGTGTATACCCAGCTTGTCTGATATGCGTTCTGCCAGTTTTTCCCCGATCTCCGGTACCTGTACAAATAATTTTTCAGGTGACGTCTCTCCTTGAAGCCGCTGCTTGAGCTGAATTTTTCCTGACTTTACATATTCGGTTATGATGCGGGTCAGACTTTTTCCGATTCCCGGCAATTCTTCCAGCTTTTCTTTTTGTCCTTTTCTGACATATTTTGCCAGAGGTTCATCATGCTTTGCAATATTTGCAGCTGCGGTTCGGTATGCCCGTATGCGGTGAATGTTGGCATCCTGCATCTCCAGGAACCGGGCAATCTGCTCCAGCTCCTGTGCTATTTCTTCATTTGTCGGTTTTACTTTCTTCATTCGTATGATTTTTATTTCAATTTAATATCAGTTATATCATAATGAAAAGATATAACGGATTATTTGATACTTATAGCCTGTTTAATTCATCCCGGCAGACCGAAACCACCAGGGCTCGAAGACACTAAGAATAAAGCAAGACAAAAATAAATCGGTAAATGAAATATTTAAAATCACAAACCCTTTTTAACTCATTTATTTTAATATCTTTGTGCCTTTCGGCTGAATGATCCGCCCACCGGCGTGATCTTGGTGGTTATGAATTTTCTAGGTTAGAAAAAGGTGTATAAAAAAATTGACAGCGCACAGGGGAATCACCGCTCATGGGAGCAAGGTGAAACGGACAGGGGGCAAGGACCAGGGCTCAAGGCGCAGGAAACAAAGGGATAATACCAGGATTCAAAATACATGGCACCCGGAACAAGATTCGATTATTTTAGCTTCTTAGCTTCTTAGCTTCTTAGAGCCGCATTTCTGAGAGATTATCTCTTAGTTTTACATGGCTTAAGGGATAATCAGTTTCATTTATTATTAACATA
>JAFGSO010000110.1 GCA_016934605.1 Calditrichota bacterium
GGGACCCGTGAATTCGCCCTTCTATCCCCTTTTCGGAAAGTGGAGGAGATTCATGCCTTGCTGCTGACCGGTGGTAGCGCCTTCGGGCTTGATGCAGCAGCAGGGGTAATGCAGTATCTCAGAGAGACCGGCAGGGGATACAGCACACCTTTCGCCAGAATACCTATCGTACCCGCTGCTGTTATATTCGATCTACCAATCTTGGATTCTTCTGCTTTTCCTTCAGCAGAAAATGCCTATGAAGCCTGCCGGCAGGCGACTGTTTCCTGCGAGGACCAGGGAAGTATAGGTGCCGGAACGGGTGCTACGGTGGGAAAATGGGCTGGTATTGAAAACTGCATGAAGGGTGGGATTGGACTGGTGAAGCAGGAAATGGACGGTTTATGGATCCACAGTCTCTCTGTTGTCAATCCGGTGGGTGATGTGGTTAATAAAGAAGGTCACATTTTGGCCGGTGCCCATAAAAACGGTGAGTTTCTGGCCGGCAGCGATACCCGTATCCGATGGAACTTCCGGCGGGAAAACTTTGGAGAAAATACTATTCTGGTTGCGGTCATGACCAACGCCCGTCTAACCAAAGCTCAGTTATACTATCTTGCCGAAAGATCCCATAACGGAATTGTGCGTTCAGTGATGCCCGCTCATACCAGTTTCGATGGCGATATTGTTTTTAGCATGACTACAGATCAGGTGGAGACTTCTATCGATTTTATCACTGAGATGGCTATTGAAACCGTCCGGCAGAGTATTGTCCAATCTGTGATACATGCGGAGTCTGTGGGGGGTATACCGGCTGTCAAAGACCTGATTCGCAGAAAATCCTGAAAATATTTCCCTCTCCGATTTTCAACCTTTCTCATTGAAATACTGAAATACTGATCTGAATTGAGATCAGTCTTGCCCTCGGGAAGTGACAAAATCCCGGATGGTTAAAATATGTCCAATTGCGCAGTATTCGACACCCGGCACTGGAAAGGTGTTGATAAAACCGACACCCAATATCAATTGGGTGCAATTACCATACATATGTAAGTAAAATATATACAATGTGATAAAGAAATTTTTTTGGGGTGTATGGTCGTAAAAACCCTGATGGCATAAAATTTGATGATTATATTACTACGAAGCGATGAAACAGCTAGAATTGAGTAAAACATTTGCGGCAAAATTAAAATAATTCAAACACCTGTGATTGTTGAGGAGAGTCATGAAAGAAATAAGCGAATTTCAGAAGATTCATTACAGGGCTATCCAGGGATTCTATCAGGAAGTAAATCGGAAACTGGATAAAGATTGCAATATGAAGGACGTCATTATATCCTGGCTGACGGATGGTTATGCCGAGAAATTCCGCCAGCGTTATTTGAGAAAAAGATCTGTAGTAGTTTCTTAAACATATCACCTCCTGTCATTTATTATCCATGATGGGTCTCCTCCAGAAAAGGGCCGATTGAGTTCAATCGGCCTTTTTCATCCCAATGCATTGAAAAATCAATTCACGATGCCTTTTTCGATTGTCAAAATCAATAAAAATAATTTGCTGCCATGTTCCCAGAAGTAGTTTTCCTCCGGCAAAAGGTGTCGTGAATGAAGTTTTGATCAATGCTGAACGGAGATGAGCATAACCGTTACCGTCGTGCCATGTCCGATCGTGATGATATGTCCGATTGGCAGGAATGATTCTTTCCAGGAATTCAGGAAGATCCTCCAGTAAACCGGGTTCATATTCTATGGTAGTAATACCTCCGGTGCTTCCCGGTACGAATACAGTCAGCTGGCCTTCCTGCATTCCGCTTTCTTCTAATACTTTTCGCCCCAGGGGACTTATATCAATAATGTCGGTGAATCCCTTTGTCTCCAGGGTAATTTTTCTGGTTAAAATTTCCATTATTTCCTTTTATATAATAGTTTTTCCAGATTGTGGGTGCTGGCACTCGGAACATCCTGGCATTTAAATGAAATGCCTTTTTGCATAAGATCCTTTAGGGTTTTAATCTCTTCTTCTGAAAGATAGAGATAGGACAGAAACTCCTTGCGATCTTCGCGATAATGAATACCTCCGATGTTCACTTCTCCTATTCTGACTCCGGCATCGACCAGTTTTTTAAGACAGGCCACCGAACGCATCAGAATCATGGTTATTTTCTGGGAAGTTTCCCACTTGGTATAGTGATTAGCTGTTTCTGCTATAGACAAAATTTCTGTGGGTAATCCCGGCGGAGATGCCATCAGAAGCAGGTTTTTTTCCCAGGTTGTTCGGGCAATTTCATCATCGGAAACGATGAGCCGCTTGATGGGAAGCTGCCCAACCCAACCGATGATTACCTGTCCGTGAATCAGCCGATCATCGATTCGCCATATAAGCTGTCCGGATGACAAAAGATCCTCCTCCGATAAATAAAACAGATGGGCCATTAAAGACCGATGAATTCAACTCTGATTTAATTTACAACATTTGATTCCCGATAAAAATAATTTTGATCACTTATTTATCTTGTTCAATTCATCCCGGCAGACCGGGACCACTAAGTTACACGGGCATAAAAAATAAGAGTGCAGGGATTAAAATTAATCAAAAATCCTATTCATATCTGACTTATAAGTTCTATAATTCATAAATATTATTTAGGTAAGGGCTTTGTGCCTGGTTATGAATAATGCAGGTGAGATTTTTTTTGGAATCACGCCGGGAGGCCAGTCTGGCAGCCTGACAGGCTGATTTGGAATTTAACTCAGGTCAGTGGCACGCGTAATGCTGCAGAGGGCTCAGAGCACAGAAAAAAAGATCATTGCAGCGTATATTTATGGTAAAGAGTGTGAATTTATCGGAATAATAAAAATATAATTGTCTCTGTAATTGCTATGCAGAAAGATCGAAATTGAAGATCTGAAAAGTATAAAATTTGGGGCTTGAATCTGTTACGTACTGGAAGGTAAAAAAACAGACACGGTAAGACCCCCTTCAGGATTAGCTGTCGCCTCAATTTTTCCGCCGTGAGCTTCAGCGATTAATCTGCAGATGTAAAGTCCGAGTCCCTGCCCCCTGCCGGTACTGTTTTTTCGTTCCATTCTGAAATATTTATCAAAGAGTCTCGGCAAATTTTCAGCAGAAACCCCCCAGCCCGTATCATGAACCGACAGTGTAATCCAGCCTGATTCTTCGGGGGCGGCTTCAATAGTGATGGTGCTATCTTTAGGTGAATGATGAATCGCATTCAGGATAAGATTGATCAGGAGCCGCTGCAGGTAATAATCATCTCCGTATATTTCACGGATATTACTGTCGATTTTTTTTCTGATATGAATATTCTTTTGGTCGGCTTTTACCCATATTGTTGCCAGCACATTTTCCAGAAGATCGTTCAGATTAAATTGCTGCGGATTAATTTGAAATGAGTTTTGATCATGTTTGTAAACATCTGAGAGTTCTTCTACAATATCCAGTGTATCATCGGCCATCTGAACGGCTTTTTCCAGAATATTTTTCTGTCCGTTGGAGAGTTCGCCGAAAGTACCGTTAATCAGAAGCTCCAAGTATCCAATCAGGCTGTTCAAGGGGGAGCGGACATCATGCAGCAGCAGACTGGAATATTCCAGTTGCCGTTTTTCCTGCAGCACGGCTTTCGCCAGGGCTGAAAAAACAGAGTTGAGCACATAATCGTTGATGTGTTCCGGGATCTGAATTCGTTTTTCATTTTCCTGATACGAAATAGAAGTTCCCGGGACAACATCGACAATATATCTCGCTGTAAAATTTTCAAGCAGGGATTTTATTGAATCCGGATAATTCTGAGCGCCATTGGTTTGATCGATCAGGATCAGATCAAATGGTCGCGGTTCTTTAAATTGTATAGAGTGGTTCGCCCTGATTCTTTCGCAGACAAAGAGATCTTTTCCAAGAATTTGCTCGAATCTGTTCCAGAATTCTTCTCTTTCAGAAACAATTGCTGTTCTGGCCAGTGGGCTTACTATCTGATCCACAAATTATTTTCCTTTGAATTCCGGTTCCCGTTTTTCCAGAAACGCAGATGTACCTTCTTTCATATCCTCGGTAATACAGAGATTCCCGAAAAGTTCGCTTTCGGTGGTCAATGCAGTGTCCAGATTTTTATCCAATCCTTCAACAACAGCCTGCAACAGGAAACGGCGGGCAATTGGTGGTTTTGCTTTAAGAAGATTGGCGATTTCGTTGGCTCTGGCTACGACCTGGTCGTGTGCCACAACTTCATTAACCAATCCTATCTCCAGGGCTTTCTGGGCGTTTATCGATTCACCGGTTAACATGAGATAGAGTGCCCGGGTGGGACCAATCAGACGGGGCAGTCTCTGGGTTCCGCCATAGCCCGGAATGAGTCCAAGATTAATTTCCGGCTGGCCAAGTTGAGCTTTTTCGGAAGCAATTCTCAGATGACAGCTCATCGCCAGTTCGCAGCCGCCTCCGAGTGCATACCCATTGATGGCGGCAATCACCGGTTTTTCCAATTTTTCTATAAAACGAAATACTTTCTGACCGCGGCTGGCGAAAATACGTCCCGAGATATCATCATGCCGCTGAATTTCCTTCACATCGGCCCCGGCGGCGAAGGCTTTGTCCCCGCTGCCGGTGATAATGACAGCCGCAATGGTATTATCCTGCTTAATCTTCTTAAATATCTGATAAATTTCGGTTATTGTTTCAGCATTAAGTGCATTCAATTTCTCAGGACGATTGATAGTGACGGTTGCGATTCCGTTTTCAACTTTCAACTGAAGGTTTTTGAAATCCATAAGTCCTCCTCTGCCTTTAAAAAAGTTCAACCAGGCTCTGGGTTCCTAAAATAAAGCGATGAGTTTTTGGAATTCCTTTCGCTTTAATTATTTCCACATTTGAACCCAAAATACTGCTTTCGATACGGATACCAACATTTTCGATACGGCAGTTTTCCATGACGATACTGAATTCGATTTCGCTGTTCCTGACAATCGTTTCATTATGAATAGATGTATAGGGGCCGATATAGCTGTTCTCTATTTTCGTATTTTCTCCGATAATTACCGGCCCTCTTATATGACTTTCCCTGATAGTGGATCCTTTTCCAATCACCACATCACCCGCCAGTTGGGATTGCTGATCTATTTCTCCCTGCAGGTCATTCTGCAGGGTGGACAGAACCAGCCGGTTTGCTTCCAGAAGGTCTTCCGGCTTACCGGTGTCCTTCCACCATCCGGTTATTTCAGAATAGGTAATACGGTATCCTTTATCAAGAAGGTACTGGTGGGCATCAGAAATTTCCAGTTCGCCTCTGGCACTGGGTTGTATGGCATTCACTGCTTCGAAAATCGTATGGTCATACAGATAAATTCCGGCAACTGCGAATTCGCTCTTTGGTTTTTCCGGCTTCTCTTCCACACCAATGATATGATGGTTTTTTAAGTCCGGGACCCCGAACCGGGATGGTTCCTTGACTTTGGAAATTGTGAGATGGCAGTTACTTTTCTCAGCCTGAAAGCGATCTATAAAGCGCTTGACACCGCCGATAACCATGTTGTCTCCCAGATAAAATATAAAGGGATCGTCCCGGATGAAATCCTGAGAGATTTTAATGACGTGAGCGAGGCCGAGCGGAGCTTCCTGGGGAATGTAACGGATATTAACACCCCATTTTTCACCATTACCGATGGCTCGGGGAACATCGGCATTATCGGCGCTGATTACAATTCCAATGTCAGTAATTCCGGCCTCAACGATAGCCTCAATGGCATAATGGAGAATGGGTTTGTTTGCTACCGGAATGAGATGTTTATTCTGAGTATGCGTAATAGGTCGGAGCCGGGTTCCTCTTCCACCGCTGGTGATTAACGCTTTCAAGAAAATCTCCTCTGCATAATTTATAATTTAATAACAATATTATCTTATTTACTGGTTAAATATCACATTTCATTCCAACCAACATTTAAAATATATCATCTCTCCCGGATTCATCAAAAGAAAATATGAAATCCTGGCTGCTGGCTTTTTACGTCCACGCCTGTCCGGCTGGCCAGACTGGAAATATCACGAATAGTGCATTCTGGATAAAAATTAATACAAGCATAGTGCATAGAGCAGAGAGCAGAGAGGTGGAAAAAGTCAGGATTCAGGATTCAGGAATCAGAATACAGGCTGGTTCCTAATTGCTGGATAGTGGTAGAAAGGTTTTAAATTTTGTATTTATATTGTTAATTTTCATTGGAATCACGCCGATAGGCCAGTCTGGCAGCCTGACAGGCTGATTTGGAATTTAATTACGTATGCTTGGCAGCATTTTCAGCCGTACCTACGGCATCCCGCACTCAAATATTAATATTTTATTATCAGTTAGATTTTTAGAGCCGCATTTCTGAGAGATTATCTCTTAGTTTTACATGGCTTAGGTGATAATCAGTTTCATTTATTATTAACATA
>JAFGSO010000539.1 GCA_016934605.1 Calditrichota bacterium
AATTTTCAAAAAAGATTTCTGGTCACTCATTTTTTTAACCCACCGCGTTATATGCATCTACTGGAAATCGTGAGCAGCAAAAATACCTCACCTGATATCATTCAAAAAATTGTTGACTTTGGGGAGAACGTGCTTGGCAAAGGAGTGGTTTACGCTAAAGACACTCCCAATTTTATTGCAAATCGTATTGGTGTATTCAGTATGATGCTGGCCCTGAAGTTAACTCAGGATTTGCATCTTACCGTGGAAGAAGTGGATAAACTCACCGGTCCGGTAATCGGACATCCCAAGAGTGCAACTTATCGAACAGCGGATCTGGTGGGACTCGATACACTGGTACATGTGGCAAGGACAGCTTACGAGAAAGCAACCAGCGATGAAGCCAGGCATCTCTTCGAAATACCACACATCCTGCAGAAATTACTGAAAAACAATAGGCTGGGAGAAAAAACCAAAAAAGGATTTTATCAAAAAATTGGAAAGGAAATACTTTCACTTAATTTTGATAGCCTGGAATACACACCTCAGAAAAAAGTACGGCTGGACGGTTTACGCCTGGCAAAAAAGCAGTGGGCTACTGCGGGGAAGATAAAAACTCTGGCTTTCATCGATGATATTGCAGGAAAATTCGTATGGGAACTTCTTTCCGGAACGATGCTTTATGCAGCGAACCGAATTCCGGAAATTGCAGATAACCCTGTTTATGTAGATAATGCCATGAAATGGGGTTTTGGCTGGGAAATGGGACCATTCGAAACCTGGGAAGCTCTGGGAATTGAGCAGTCGCTGGAACGAATGTCAGAAGAAGGGAAAAAAATTCCGGCATGGGTGGAAAAATTATACAATCAGGGACACCGCTCATTTTATATCCGAGACAAAAAACATTTACAATACTACGATCTCTTCTCTGCCAAATTCAAAACCTTTTCCGAAAACCCCAAAGTGATACACCTGAACATTTTGAAGAATTCCGGACATGAAATTGAAAAAAACTGGAATGCCAGTCTTATCGATCTCGGAGATGGAATTGCTCTGGCGGAGTTTCACAGTATCATTCAGCCAACCTTGAATCCGATTGACGGAGCCATTCTCGATATCGTTTCCCATTCCATAGACCGGCTGCCGGGAATGGGCTATAAGGCACTGGTTATCGGTCATCAGGGACAACATTTTACTGCGGGTGCCAATCTTGCATTGATACTTAAATATGCAGCAGAAAAAGAATGGCATATACTGGAAAGGCTGAGCAAAACTCTACAGGACATCAATCAAAAAATCCGCTTTGCCGGTTTGCCCGTCATCGCTGCACCCTTTAATATGTGTCTGGGGGGAGGCTTCGAACTCATCGCCGCCTGCGATTACCGGGTGGCATCTGCAGAATTGTATTGCGGTCTGGTTGAGGCTGGTATTGGAGTTATTCCCGGAGGAGGAGGAAATTTACGCCTGCTTCTGAACAATATCAGTGCCATGTCTGGGGGCAGACCCGGTCCGTTTCCAATTGTCCAGAAAACTTTTGAAACCATCGCATTTGCCAGGGTATCCACATCTGCAAAAGAGGCTGTATATTTGAGTTATCTCAGAAAAAACGATAAGATAGTGGTGAATCCGGATCATTTAATTTCAGAAGCGAAAAAAGCAGCCCTGCAGCTTGTTGAAAACTATGATCCTCCCGGAGAAGAAAATGAAATATTCCTGCCGGGTGAAGGAGGACGTCTGGCCATCGAATCGATAATTGAGAGTTATGTTAAAGCCGGTTCAATTTCTTCCCATGATGCCCTGATCGGTAAAAAACTGGCATTTGTACTCACCGGGGGAGAAAAGGCTTCTCCACATCATCCGGTTGATGAACAGTATTTGCTGGACATTGAACGCGAAGCATTTGTCAGTCTTTGCGCCGAACCTAAAACTCGGCAACGCATGGCTCATATGCTGAAGACCGGTAAACCGTTGAGAAATTGAAATCCAAAGTTAGAAACCAGTCAAAGTTATCATATCTGAACCATATCGGTATACTCATTTATCTGTAAATGAAAGGTTCTATCCCTTATTCTTTTTCAGAGTTATCCGAGATGGTCTCTCCAGCCAGTTCCGGCAGAATTTCGCCGGCTCTACCTTGCAGGAAAATATCGGTGAGCGGTGTTGTATACAGCGATTCTTCCGGATTTATCTCAATAATCAGAGCATTATTTCTGTCCTTTGCCGTGTGGGGTATAAGCGATGCCGGCATCACTTCACCGGTAGTGCCCACCAGCACCATCACATCTGCCTTCTCAGCTGCTTCGAATGACCGTCTGCTGACAGTTTCCGGAATCATTTCGCTGAAAAAAACAAGGTCCGGTTTTAATAGTCCGCCGCACTGCGGGCAACGGGGAGGAAGGGGATCCAGTTTTACAGATTGAGATTCGAAACGCTGCCAGCAGTTTGTACAGATCAGATTCCTGATTGAACCGTGAAATTCATAAACCGTTTTACTTCCGGCCAGTTGATGGAGGTTATCAATGTTTTGTGTTATCACAAATTTAACAAAACCTTTCTTTTCCAGCAGAGCGATGGCATAATGAGCAGGATTTGGTTCAGCACCGGCCATGAAATCATAAAAAATTTCTTTCAAGACTTTCCAAGATTCTTCCGGATGTTGATAGAAATAATGCAGTTCCAAATAGCGGGGATCGTACTTCGACCATAATCCCCCGGTTCCCCGAAAAGAGGGAATGCCACTTTCCACGGAAATACCGGCACCGGTAAAAATAACTGCATTTTTCGATTCTCTGAGAGCAGTTGCTGCCTTTCGAATCTTATCCTTCATATAAAAAATTCCATTTTTAAACCAAATTCCGGAAGAATTCTTTGCAAATCAGTCAATTCTGTTCGGATTATTCCAGTAGAATTGGGTAATTCCGCTACGATTGGCGATCCAGATATAATCACCTTCCAGAAGTAACCGATGGCATTCATTATCCAGAAGTCCATCGGCTGTGGTGAACAGTTTCCAGTAGTATCTCTGCCGATCATACTTCAGCAGGCCTTCCGGGCTGCTTACCCAGACGCTGATATCATTTACTTTCAGATCAAAGAAAGGGCCGCTTATGTTCATTCCAAGCTGGGGGAAAGAGTGCCACTGGCCAGTTTGGGAGTCCATCCAGAAGACTCCCTGGCTGGAAGTGAACCACATCTCTTTTTTATGGGAAACAATGGCCAGTGCAGGCAGTTCATTGATAGCGGTTTCCGGCACCACCTGCTGCCAGTCGTTTGTATCCGGTGGAGAACGAAAGAGACCACGGTTGGTGGCAGCCCAGATGGTATCTTCCTGAACTGCCAGCCGGTTAATCGTCGCCAGAATTATATCGTCATCCTTCACCCTCCAGAGGGAATCCAGGTTAAAATCTATGATATTAATCCCCCGGTCAGTACCGATGTATAGCTTCGAATCGTGGGATATCAGATCCAGGACATCTCGGCTAAAAAGTCCCTGCCTCTGATCATAATTCTTCCAGCTATTTTTCCGGGTATTGTACAGAATCAGTCCATAATCCGTGGCGAACCAGACCGAATCTCCAGTAACTTCAATATCTCTTACATTATCAGTTGGAAGATTGGAAATCCAGCGGGCCTGGAAATACTTCCATCCTCCGTCATGATCCCGCCAGTTAACAATTCCCGGATGTCCCGGACCCTCCTCATAAGGTTCACCACCTATCCACAGATCATTCTCCTTATATGTAATAATACGAGGTTCTATTGTGGTTAAACCAAATGGCACAACATCGATTCTTTGCGAATAAAAGTTACCTATTCCCACTCCCAGTCCTTCGATAATCATCCAAACACGTTCCCAGTCATCCCGCAGGAATCCGGTAATGGAATATTCATCAAAATTTTCATCCATCACTTTCCAACTTTCCACCATCGTCCACTCTCCATTGGCGAAAAAATGCGGAAGTTTATCAAGAAACTGTCCTGAATAAAAAATATTATGCTCTATCTGCCCGCTGGTATCCGGCATCTTTTTTTCAGGAAATTTATAGGGCCAATACACTCCGGACCGTGAGAGACACACCCACTCCTGCTCTGCCGGCTTGAATACACACGTATCAAGATCCGTCACTGCCCATAGAAGGCTGTTGCTGAAATCGTAGGCAACATCCAGAACCCGATTACTGATCAGACCATTACTGGTGGTAAAAGGATAATCCCAGTAATTCTGAAAAAGTTCATAGCGTAAAATTCCGCCATCCAGCGTTGCAAAATAAATGTAATTGCGTCCAACGGCTATCCGGACAATCTGCTTGGCCGGAAGATAACTGATCCAATCATCAAGAGCGTATTGCTGACGCCTTTCACGTTCGTTACGAAACTGTTCCGTACGAACATATTGTGCTTTCAGAGCATCCGTTCCAATCAGATAAAAAACAGAAATAATAATAAGGATCAATTTTTTCATTCATGCACCATTGAATTTAAATATTTCGATTAATCTCCCATAACTTTGATGATAACACGTTTCCGTCGCTGCCCGTCGAACTCAGCATAATAAATCTGCTGCCAGGGGCCGAAATCCAGCTTGCTGTCTGTAACAGGAACAATAACTTCATGATGAACCAGCAGGTTCTTGAGGTGCGCATCACCATTGGTTTCTCCGGTACGGTGATGACGGTAATTGATATTAAAGGGGGCCAATTTTTCCAGCCACTCATCGATATCCTGAATTAAGCCGGGCTCTGCATCATTCACCCAGACACCGGCGGTAATATGCATGGCACTGACCAGAACCATACCTTCTTTGACCCCACTTTTTTCCACAACTTCCTGGACTTTGGAAGTAATGTTAATATATTCACGCTTTTTTTCGGTATTAAACCAAAGATATTCTGTGGCAAATTTCATCTCATCGCCTCCTCATGAATTTCATCGTTATTGCTCTTTTGATTAATATCTTCATAGATGTGTTTAATTTTACCATATGTATCCCTATCGCACTTTACATGAAAAATGGCAGTACTGTCCTCATATCGGAAGCCTTCCACCCTGCAATTTGAATGAATATAATGGATGAATTTCTGATATTTGACAGGTACTTCTAAGCTGAGTTCCAGAAAATTCTGCTCGAGAGATTGGATAATTTTTTTGCGCAGAGATTCCAGGCCTATCTGTCTTGCTGCTGACAGAAAGACAGCATCCGGAAATTCCTGTCTCAGTGATTGCAAAACTGCCAGATCATCCAGAAGATCTATCTTATTGAAAACGGTAAGAATCGGTTTGCTTTTCGCATCCAGCTCCCCGATAATTTTCATGACAGTATCCATCTGCTCCCGGAAAAATGCATGACTGGCATCTACCACGTGTAAAAGAAGGTCCGCCTCTCGTACTTCATCCAGTGTACTTTTAAACGAAGCTACCAGATGAGCCGGTAGTTTCCGTATAAAACCGACTGTATCACTCAGGAGAATATCATGCTCATCATCAAAATTTACTTTTCTGACAATCGAATCCAGAGTTGCAAATAGCTGGTTTTCCACCAGCACTTCTGCTTCGCTCAGAAGATTCATCAATGTGGACTTTCCAACATTGGTGTAACCTACCAGTGATATTCTGAACAACTGCTGCCTGTTTTGACGAAGAATAGCCTGATGGCGGTCAATTTTCTGGAGATCCGTTCTTAATTTTTCGATTCTTGTCCGGATAAGCCGCCTGTCCGTTTCCAGCTGCGTTTCACCGGGTCCGCGGGTACCGATGCCACCAACCTGCCGTGAGAGGTGTGTCCATTGACGGGTGAGTCGGGGCAAAAGATATTGAAGTTGAGCCAGTTCAACCTGTGTCTTGGCTTCACGTGTTCTGGCATGTCTGGCAAAAATATCCAGAATCAGAGTACTTCGGTCTATTACCTTCACATTCAGAGACTTTTCCAGGTTTCTGATCTGGGCAGGTCCCAGATCTTCATCGAATACCACTATTTTTGAGTCTGTCTCTATAAGCAGGTCATTCAAGGCGGACACCTTACCAGGTCCTATAAAGTATGTCACATGAACCCGATCCCTCTCCTGAATCAGTTTATCTTTCACATTCAGACCGGCAGTATTGGCCAGCTGTTCCAATTCTGACAAGTGCTCCTGGATTTCATCCATATCCTGGCCAGGCAAACGAAGGCCGACCAGAACTGCATTTTGACTGTTTAAACTCTCGATTTGCATAAATTAATTCTATTCCTGTTCAATCTATTTTCAACATAAATTATACAGCAAGATCCGAAGCCTGTTTCATTACCTCCTCCTGTTTCCGAGAGGTGGTATATCCGAGAAACATTTCCACAAAAACGAAAAAAATAGCAGAACCCAGAAAAAATTTCCATAATTCCCGTCCAAACCGGCTCTTTCTGATCTCAGTAGCTAAATTTTCATGATTATCTACCCAATAGAAAACCGGGAAAGCCTTTTTCAGATCTCCATCATCCAAATATTCCTGCACGGATTCCGATGCGGAATGATTTACAGAATAATATGCTATGGTTTTATCTGACAGGAGAACTTCATAATTTCCCAATTCATAATTATCTTCAATCTGAATCACCACGTCCGATCCGCGGAAATCAGGAACAATTTTTTCCTCCTGGCCAGAAGGTTTTCTGAGACTGAACCTATATGGCGGATTAACATTGCGGAATACTTCACGATATAAATCCCCTACCTGAAGTTGAATCCGCCGATCTAAATTTTGGGTCACTGAATAATACAGAATCCGGTAGGTCAGTGGAACAATAAATCCGCGGATCAGAATATTTGTCCACTCGGGATTCAGGGCAGATGCCAGTAAAAAAACAGGTGCATCCGCTTTCTGATTCTGCAGCAAAAGAATATCTCCATTTTGAAAACGAATAACAGATTGACTTAAATGTGAAGGATTAATTTTGTAGTAGGATCGGAAAATGATGGGATTCAATTCCCTCCGTTCCCGAAAAAGTCCCTCAAACAGAGGATGATTCCAGTCCACTTCTCCCAGTGAAACAAATTGTTCAGAATCATCGGGATTTCCAATGCGGTCTGTTACCATACCCAGATTCAGTTCTTCTAATAGACGATTCATGCCGGAGAGAGAAAGATTTGTTCCCGGAATAATCAGGATGCTATAGCCATTACGATGATACTGAACCAGGCGGTTCACCAGGTTTACCGGAAAGTCATTTATGCCTTCCAGGATTACCACCTGATATTGAAAAAAATTCAATGTTGTCCAATCCTCAAGAGAAACCTTTTCATATTTGAAGATGTTTTTATCAAGTGCCGGTTTTAAAATAGTCGGTATCATAGAATTATATCCCGGCTCAGGTACAAAATGGAGAACATTTACCTGCTCAGGTACATAAAAATTAAAATAATACCGGTTATCCTCCAGAAGAGCATCATTTTCACATTCCACAAAGCCGGATACTTTGCCCGAATTCTGAATCTGTGTATCAAAACTGACCAGTCTGGTTTCATCCGGCGGAATACTGAGATTATTCTGAGCCATCCTTTCGCCGTTAATTACAAGAGAAACAATGGAATTCAGATGAGTTTCTGTATTCTGATTTTTTAGAACAGCATCCAGACGCAGAGGAGTATTTTTTTCGATTAGCTTATTTACAATTTTTGCTGAATCAATAGAAACATTTTTATCATCCTCATGAAAAACCGGGAGGAAAAATATCTTAACGCGATCGGACAGTGAGTTACCAATCTGGCTGAAGGAGTTTAGATCAATCCCGTTTTTCTGAAAATCCGAGATATAATATATCTCTTTTCCGGATAAATCAGATTTTTCCAGAATATCCAGAGCTTTCCACGAAGTCAGAATCAGATTTCCCCTGAGTGTAGTTGGCTGAATGTTTTTGGCGATTTTCTGCCACAGATCGCTGGAATAATATTCCCGTTCAGCCAGAATATGGTCGGGTTCCGTGCCCAGAATAACTGAAATTCTATCGCCGGTTTGAAAGTGTATTTCCAGTTGAAACCACCACTGCCGGACATCCTCCAGCAGATTACCGGTAAGTTCCAGGCTGTTTAAGGACATACTGTTATCGATTATGATAACAGCTTCCGAAGCAGAGCGACCTGAGATAATGCCGGCCTGACTGGTAACGGTAGGTCGGGAAAAAGTTAAGACCAGAAGCAAAATAATCAAAGTCCTCACAATGAGCAGCAAAATTTGTCGAATTCTGAGCCGCCTCATCTCTTTTTTCACCATCTCCTTCAAAAAATGAATGCTGCTGAATTCAATTTCCCTGTATTTTCGGCGATTAAGCAGATGAATGATCAGAGGAATGATTGCTGCGGACAAACCCAACAGAACAGCAGGATTTAAAAACTGAAACATGAATCTCCAATTAACAGTGCGATTCTGTCCTAAATAAAATATATTCTATACTTAAATCAACTTAAATTTACAGAATATGTTTCACCGGGAAACATTAGGTTTGTGAAAAATTCGGTTGATTGAGCAGTCGTTTTATAATTAGGGGAATAAAATAATTATTTATAATTATTCCCTTAGCTCCTAAAATCTTTTTAAATATAGTTATTCAAAAAATATTTATAGAGGTAATATGTTTAGTGCTGTCT
>JAFGSO010000111.1 GCA_016934605.1 Calditrichota bacterium
GAAAAATCGGATGTCATGACTCCCGAGGTGTTCGATCAGATTTTTTCCGTGGTGGATGAAGTGGAATATATGCTGAATTCTATAGCGGATAAGGGATCTGCTGAGAGTAAAAACTTTCATCAGATCATTGAGAACCTGCGGGAGAATATAATCAAATATGGCGGTGAGCCGGAAGCAGAAAAAGAAGTGGGTGAGTCGGTTGAATCCGCTCCCTTCCAAGAAGAGGTGCAATACCAGGCATCAGAGTTGACGAAAAACGAGTTTCTGCAAAAGAAAAAAACAGATGCCCACGTCCGTATGCATGTCAAGCAAATCGACAGTCTGCTAAACGAGGCAGCGGAGCTGGTAATTTATCATAATCAGTTTAAAACTCAGATAAACAGATATAAAGGTTATGTTCCGAAACTGGATCTTGAAAGTAAAAATCTGCAGAGTATATTATGGCATCTGGAAAAATTGATCAGCCGGCAGCAGCATTTACTGGAGCAGCTCGACAGGGGAGATAAGGGTACCGTCACAACGCTGGAGGAATCTCAAAAAATTAATTATCAAAATCTTAAAGAAGTGAGTGAGAGCCTGCATAGAGTCCACGAAAATTTCATTCAATCCCTGCAGGGTATTAAAAATTCCGGGAAACTTTATGAGGAGCAACTGCAAAAAATTACCAGATTAAGCAACAGTATTCATGATGAAATTATAAAAGCGAGACTTGTACCCATTGGTCTCCTGTTCCAGCGGTTCCAACGGCCGTTGCGGGACCTGGCCCGTAAAAACAAAAAGAAAATCAGGCTGATCATAGAAGGGGAAAATACCGAGTTGGACCGCATTCTGGCCGATGAACTCTACGAGCCGATGCTACATATTTTCAGGAATGCGCTGGACCATGGAATAGAAACGCCCGCTGAAAGGAAAAAGAATGGTAAGCCGGAAGAAGGATTGATCCGGATTTCCGCCGAACAGGAACGCAACTATGTTTTGATTTCAATTGAAGATGATGGAAGAGGTATTAACATTTCAGATATTCGCGAAAAGATTGTGGAAAGAGGATTAGTGAACCCGGAAAAGGCAAAGGACCTGACACCGGCAGAATTGTATGAATTTCTGATGGTTCCGGGATTCAGTACCGCCAGGAAGAAAGGTGTTCTGAGCGGTCGTGGCGTGGGTCTGGATGCCGTGAGAAACCAGATACAGAAAATCAAGGGTGATTTACGTATTTCTTCCACTCCGCAGCAAAATACCCGTTTCACCATACGCGTGCCGTTCTCCATTACCGTTACTCAGGCCATGCTGGTGGAAGTGAATAAAAATGTGTACGCCATTCCACTTTTACAGGTGGAAGAAACCGTGAATATTTCAGATGATAAGTTAGATCTTCAGGATGACGGATATTATCTGACAATTCGGAACAGCCAGGTACCGGTGATACCGATGGGAAATCTTTTGGACCTGCGGGGAGAATCTGACAGACAGATAACCCGGGTGAGTCAATATCCGGTAATCATAGTGCAGGACGAGGGGCAAAAGGCGGCGCTCCTGGTCGATAAAATTCTGCACCGGGAGGAGATACTGATAAAATCGCTGGGTGGGATGTTACAGGGTGTGAAATATATTATGGGCGGTTCCATCCTTGCTGACGGACAGGTGGTTCTGGTGCTGGATATCCCGCAGATCGTTTTTAATACACTCAGGACAAAGGAAAAAAGTCTGAACCTTCAGCCCCGTGATTTTAAAAAGAACGAGAAAAAGCAGACAGATACTTCCTTGAAAAGAACACTCCCAAAGAGGATTATAGAGGGAAGGAAGCCAAAAATACTGATTGTAGATGATTCATTGAGTATACGAAAATTTTTATCCAGTCTGCTCAGCAAACATAATTATGAAGTGGAAGCGGCCCCCAATGGTCAATCTGCTATTGAGTTGTTGAGCCAGACCGAATTCGATGCGGTGATTACAGATCTGGAGATGCCCCAGCTTTCGGGATACGACCTGATTGAACATATCCGCTCCGATTCCCGCTGGGACGATCTGCCGGTCCTGGTGCTTACCGGGCGTGCCGGTAAAAATATTGAGCAGCAAACGCTAAAACTCGGTGCAAATGATTTTATAATCAAACCGTTCAAGGAGAAAGAACTTCTCGATAAACTGAAGAATTTTATTGAGAGGAATGAATGATTGGTTGGGTGAAAGAGCAGCAAAATAGGCGTTGCTTTTTTATCAGAAGTTTTTCAGAAAGGAATAGATTTACCGTGTTTTCACCAGGCCAGAAATCCCGGCTGAATTTTTTACTGCCGCAGAAGTATGTGTTGACAGGTATAGTCTTGTTTTTAATGATTATTTATCAGGCACCGGCTCAGAATTTCATCTCCGGCGAAGTGTCGCAAAATACCCGCTGGAGAGGTGAAATATTTATTAACGGAGATGTGATTGTTCCACAGGGAGTCATCCTTTCCATCGAAGAAGGTAGTAAAATTTATTTCAAAGCGAATACAGACGTCACCAGTTCAGGAAAAGATAGAGAACGCTCGGAACTTATAATAAATGGAGTCTTGCAGGCCAGATCTGCTGATCCGCTTCGCTCGATAGTTTTTACATCGTTGAGTGAAAATCCTCAGATGAATGACTGGTACGGAATTACCGTAAAAAATTTTTTCGATAAATCTCTGCTGGAAAATTGTGTGGTGGAATTCGGATACAAGGGGCTTACCTGCTATGGAAGTTCTCCTCAGATCATTGGGGGAGAGTATCGTTTTAATCACCATTCCGGAATCAGTTGCGAAGTGAAATCCAATCCGATATTTCAGAATGTCATTCTTTTTGGCAATGGTTTTGCAGGCATTAATTGTGAACTGGCTTCGAATCCGGTGATTTCGGGGTGCACCATTTCTGAAAATAATTATGGGGTGGTCATTTTCAGCCGATCTACTCCGGATCTGGGCACTGTTCCTCCAACCGGCGGCCAAAGTGAGGGTCGAAACAGGTTAACAAACAACTTTGACTTTGAAATTTACAACCATTCCAGTGAAACCATACAGGCTCAGAATAATTCCTGGATGTCTGTCAGTATCCGGGATATTCAGGCGGTTATTTACGACAGACAGGATAATTCATCGTATGGAGAGGTGATTTTCCGGCCGATTTTTTCGGAGCGCCGTATCAGGATTCCCTATGCTGCCTCCGTGGCAGGTCGTTCGTTGTCCGAGAAACCAGCCGTGAGTAGTGATACTGCTACGCTCTTCGCAGAAGGTCCGACTGCTACAGTGAAAAGCGATTCCTTCAAATCAACTCCGCAGATTGCTCAGGGCAGCGGTTCACTCTCTGCAGCTGTTACCGAGCAGCCACCGGCAGAACTTCTTTCACCCAGTTTGCCGGAGGCAGTTTCCGCTTTCCGGGAAAGCCGGCAGCAGACGACGGCTTCAGTGGAAGAGCCTCAGATTCAGGGCCCGCTGCTGGAAACTTTTCTGGACAGCGGCCGGCGGCAATATGTAAATAAAGCGGTGCCACTTTATCCTGAGATTTATCGCAAAACCGGCACTGAAGGGGACGTATTGGTTGAAGTGATCGTTAATCAGGTAGGAACTATTGAGAATTACCGTGTTCTGAAATCTGACGGAGATCTCTTTACCGAATCAGCACTGGTAGCACTGAAGAAATTCCGATATCAACCGGGATTGTTTAAAAATAAACCTGTACAGTTCAAGATTATTGAGAGGTTCCGCTTTAAACTGAATTAAGGCCAATGAGGGTGCAAAAGAAAAATTATCTGGTGGGGATCGCGGGAAATATCGGTGTCGGTAAAACTACACTCACCCGCAATCTTGCTGAAAGACTCGGATGGCAGCCATATTTTGAAAGTGTGATTGATAATCCCTATCTGAATGATTTTTATCGGGATATGCGACGCTGGAGCTTCAATCTCCAGATATATTTTCTGGCACACCGCTTCCGCTCTCAAAAGGAAATAATCGATCTGGGTCTTCCGGCCATCCAGGATCGTACTATTTATGAAGATGTGGAAATATTTGCCAAATCTTTATATGAGCAGGGGTATATGAACGACCGGGATTATACCACCTACCGCGAGTTATTCAAAGATATGTCTTTCTTCCTTCCTAAACCGGATCTGATCATTTATCTGAAGGCATCGCTCAAAACACTTCTGTTACGGATTAAGTCACGTGGAAGGGATTTCGAACAGTCGATTTCGCCGGATTACCTGGAATATCTGAATCTTGCCTACGACCGGTGGATGAAGGAGGCACGGGAGAAATTCACCGTGCTGACCATCGATGCAGACAAGGTTGATTTTCTCAGGGAAAATGATAAATTCGAACAACTGGTAAAAACCATCCGTGAATACTGCCCGTAAACCGCATCTGCTTTTTATTTCATATTATTTTCCACCGATGGGCGGAGGCGGCGTTCAAAGAATTCTCAAATCATTAAAATACTGGGATTATGATCGGTTCAAGGTTTCAGTTCTCACCGTCAAAGCCAGTCATTTTTATGCAGAGGATGAATCGCTGGCTGAGGAAATTCCCACAGAAGTGAAGGTGTTTCGATCCGGTACGCTCGATCCGTTCCGAATTATGTACCTGCTGAAAAAAAAAATGCTGCTATCTTCCCGAAAAAAAACAAGTTCTGCCAGGGAGAGTGGTTCACGGTTACGTAGCATATCCAATTTACTGTTCTTACCGGATAGCCGTGTTCTGTGGTTTCCTTTTGCCATCGCAAAACTGCTTAAGATTAACCGCGAAGATCCCGTTGATATGATTGTGGCTACCATGCCGCCATTTTCCGGCGGACTGAATGCCGCAATATTTAAAATTTTGAAAAAGGTTCCTTTTATTTCGGATTTCCGTGATGCCTGGACGGATAATGCCTATATGCCTCCGGCCACTATTTTCCACGAAAAGTTACAGAGCTGGTTCGAGAAAAAAGTGGTGAATGCCTCAAAAGGTATCATTTTTATTAATCCGCATCTGCGGGATTACTATTTTACCAGATATCACGATTTAGAGCGCCGCAACACGGCAGTTATCAGAAATGGATACGATCCGGATGATTTCAGGGATCTGAAAAAGAGGACTGAAACCGGGGACAAATTCTTCAGGCTGGGCATTGTGGGAACAGTTTATTCCCATGGGAATTCACCCCTTACATTGTTACGGACGCTTTCGGAACTCAGAAGGGAACAGCCTGACATTTACCGGCGGATCCGGATCATTTTTATCGGAAAATGGTCTGCCGATTTTCTAAAAGTGGTAGAAAAGTTCAATATCGGTAGTCAATTACAATTTGTTGATTATCTTCCCCACCGGAATGCGCTTGAACAGGCTGTGACCTTCGATGCCCTGGCGCTGGCCATTCAGAGTAACAGGAAGGGAAGCAGGTTTGTTACCCCGGGCCGGATTTATGAATATCTATATTTGAAAAAGCCGATACTGGCCATGTGCCCCCCGGATAGTGATCTGGCGGCACTGGTGAGGAACTGTCATGCCGGGGAAGCAGTGGATTATGAGGATATCGGCGGGATCCGAGAAGTATTACAGGAATGGGTACAACACAAAGATTCTCTGAATACCATGTATGAACACCGGGAAATGAAGCAGTTTCAGCGGGGAACACTGACCGCTGTTATGATGGATTTCATCGAAAAATGCCTGTGAAGAAATTACAGGAACTTCCTGAATTACCTTATGATAAAAAAATCAATCCAGCTGGCCGGTTGTCTTCTCTACCGTAGCCAGTATTTCCCCTGAACGGACAATTTCATTGGCTTTTTCAATAAATAAATACACCGGGCGGTCTTCTTTCAGAAAAGGAATGGACTCTCTGATAAATCGGTAGGCAACAGCAGTCCCTTTTCCCAGGATTTCTTCCGGACGTCCCGCTGCCATTTCGCGAAGCCGAAAATCCAGTGCCTGGGCCGCATACAACATTTCGATTCCGATAATTTTCTGAAGATTGGTCAGGATGGTGCTGGCCTTCCTGGCAGCGACAGGTGCCATGCTGACATGATCTTCCTGGTTTTCGCAGGTTGGAATAGAGTCGATGCTGGCTGGAAATGCCAGACTCTTGTTTTCCGATACCAGTGCTGCTGCAGTATACTGGGCCAGCATCAACCCGCTCTCCAGTCCGCTGTTCTCGGTAAGAAATGAAGGAAGCCCGCCGTTCAGATTCTTATCCGAAAGCTTGAAAATCCGGCGTTCAGCTATACTACCCACTTCACACAACACCATCGCCATCAGATCTGCAGCAAAACCCACCGGCTGTGCATGAAAATTACCGCCTGAAATGGCTTTGTCCTCACCGGAGAGTTCCGGGAAAATGACAGGATTATCGGTGGTCGCATTTATTTCGGTTTTGACAATTGAACCGATGTAATCCAGTGCATCCCTCACACCGGCAATTACCTGCGGGTGACAGCGCAGGCTGTAGGCATCCTGAACCTTTTCGGGATGACGGTCCATCAGCCGGCTTCCTTCGGTCAACCGCCGGATATTGGAGGCCGTCCTGATCTGCCCGGGATGAGGTCTCAAGGCGTGCAGTTCTTCCCGGAATGCCCGCGAAATGCCTTCCAGCGCTTCAAGTGACATAGCCATGGCCACATCAGCAAGTCGGATAACCCGAAGGGCATCATAAAGCGTGCTGGCCAGTATGGCGGTGGAAATCTGCGTTCCGTTATTGAGAGCCAGACCCTCCTTGGCTTCCAGGACAATCCGGGGAATCCCGGCCTTTTGCATCGCTCTGGTGCCGGACATGAGTTCACAGCTGTTGCTCTCCGGATCCAGATAATAAGCCTGCCCACTCTCCGATTCATGATCCCTCTTAACACCACGACTGATTACCAGTCCGATGTGGGAGAGAGGAGCTAGATCTCCGCTGGCACCCAGAGAACCCTGCTCAGGAACCCAGGGAGTTACCCCTGCTTCCAGCATTCTAATGACTGTTTCTACTAATTCCATTCTGACGCCGGAGTGCCCCTTGGCAAATGTGTTGATTCTCATCAGCATAGCGGCGCGGACAATCCCGATCTCCAGGGGATTACCTGCACCGGCTGCATGACTCATAATCAGGTTTCGCTGAAGGTCTTTCAGTTTTTCCCGGTCTATGGTAACTGTCGCCTTCGATCCGAAACCGGTGTTGATTCCGTAGACCACCGGACTGCCGTTTTTCTGAACTGAATCCACCCAGGCACGACTTTTCTGAATGCGCTCTATGGCGTTTTCATCCAGTTGAATTAGAAAGGCAGGATCCCGGCTGGCCTGAATCAAATCTTCCAGGGTTAAACTGTTTCCGTCCAGTACCAGCTTCTTGTTTTTTCGGGGACTATCCACACGACTCTCCGCTGTAAGGTTTCCTTCAAAAATAGAAACTGTTCACTGATTTGAGCAAGGTCTTTTTATTAAAATAATACAGCCGGCTGCTGTTTCTTAGCCGGAAAAAATTCTTGCGCCGGTAAGGAATGATCTTTAATATGCAAACAAAATACGAGCTGACATTGGATAAACCCATACTCATTCTTGGCATCGGGAATTTATTGATGGGAGATGAAGGTGCGGGCGTACATGTTGTACGGTATCTGGATAAGAACTATGACCTGAAAAATGCCGATATTGTGGATGGTGGCACCGGAGGATTCCATCTGCTGGAATATTTTCACCGGTATCCCAGGGTTATTCTGGTGGATGCTACCATGGATGGAAAGCCGCCCGGAACAGTCCAATTGCTGAAACCCAAATTTTCCGGGGATTATCCGCCGACGCTCACTGCTCATGATATTGGTCTAAAGAATCTTCTGGATGCCCTGCAGCTCACCAATCACCAGCCTGATGTCTGGTTATACACCATCTCTATTGCCCGTCTGGATAAAGTGACTCTGAAACTATCTGCGGAAATTGAAAAGGCTATTCCCAAAGCTGCCCGGCAGATAGTGGAA
>JAFGSO010000112.1 GCA_016934605.1 Calditrichota bacterium
AATTTTTTATATTTTGGATTCGCCAGGAAAGTAATCTCTCCCTCTGATGCTTTGTCAATCTGTGCCGCGCCCCTAATGATAATATTCTCATCGCCGGACAATTGTCCTTTTACTCTCTCGCATAGTTGCTGTAAAGTATAATTTGCCATAGGTTAAGGTCCTTTTTTCTATTTGATGATAAATCATATTTAATATTCTGTTTCGTTTTCGTATGGAAATAAAATGTATTTACCAAATTTCAGGCCGGGGAATCCAGCACCTTCTATCTCTAGTCTACCATAAGTCATAATTTAATTGATTCGGTTGGCTAACCGGATGTGCGAATAAAAAAGGCTGAATAAAAAAAGCTGAAATGTGTCAGGACATTTCAGCTTTCATGGTGGTGAACAGGATGATTAATTCCCTTTAGTTAATTCTTCGATGATCCGATTTGTGATATCATACTGTGGTTTTGCAAACAGAACAACCCCCTGGACGACATCCAGGATATAATCATAATCTTCCTCGTCTCCGACCCGTTGAATTATCTGGTCAATTTTATCGTACAGCGGCTGGGTGAGCTCCATGTTTTTTTTGTACAATTCGCCCTGAGGACCTAATTTTTCGTAACGGTACTGTTCAATCTGGATAGCCAGGTCCTGAGCTTCCTTTTCTTTCTCAGCTTTCTTTTCCGGGCTGAGAAGCAGGCTTTGATTCTCGATTTCCTTTACCAGGTTTTCATATCTCTGCAGCATTTCGTTATATTCTTTCTCGTATGTGGCGCGAAGATCGTCCAGTTGTTTCTGGATTTGCTGTGCCTCAGGATACTCACTGAGAATCCTTTGCGAGTTAACATAACGGATTTTTAACTGAGCATGACCGTCGCTCCAGCCAAAAAGCAGAAATACCAGTCCCACAGTCAACAGGCTGAATAACCGATGATTTTTCACTTTTACCTCCTGAAATTTAGTCTCTTAGTGTTAAAATAATATTTCAATTTACGGCTAAAATCTTCCAAACTGAAAATGAGTTTTCCATTGTCCTTTACGGAAACCCTGTCTGTCGTAATGGTCCAGCCCGTATCCGAAATCTACTCCGATGATACCGATCATCGGCATGAAGAGACGAACGCCGAATCCAATACCCCGTCTGAGGTTCTGAAGGTTGCTCTGGTCAAAATTCTGCCACACGTTTCCAGCTTCCATGAAAAGGAGACCAAAGATTGTAGGATTGGGTGCGATGGGTATTCGAAATTCTGTTGTAAATTTGAACAATCCTTTTCCACCGAGGGGTCTGCCTGAGGTACTGACCGGGCCGACGGTGCCCTCGTCATATCCCCGTAAGCCTTCAGAAAAGCTGAGTCCGGAACCTCCCATATAGAAAAGTTCACCCGGATTGATATAATAATCCTCATAAAGCCCTGAGATTAAACCGAGTTTTGACTGGGTGTACACTACAAATCCGGCAACAGCAGGGATGTACCAGTCAACAGTCAGAATGTTTTTCAGATAGTCTTCATCTCCCTGCAGCACTCCTCCGGAGAGTTCAGTGACCAGCGAATATACCGTACCCTCTGTAGGAAATTCCGGTCTGTTCCGGCTGTCGCGCTGAATGATCTGAGTGAGACTGATCTGAGTGGTTGGTTTGTCGTAAAAAAGATAACTTTGAAGGAGTTCCGGGTCCCGTACATTGTAAATTTTTGTCTCGGCCACACGGAATATCCAGTCTCCGCGGAAATAATTATCGGGCCAGCGAAATCTCCGACCGATCTGCACTGAGCCACCGGTTACTTTACGGTCCCAGGGATAAAAACCTCCACCACTCCTGGTATTAAACAATGAAAATCCGGTAAGAGTGGGTGTATTAAAGGACCATGGTTCGGTAAAACTTAATGATAACGATCGATAATAACGACCGAAATACCAGTCGAAGGCCAACCGCTGGCCGTCTCCACCGGACAGCGGATGAGACAGAGAAAAATTATTCAATGCCAGCCCGACACTACCTACCATACCGTCCCGCTGACTGTACCCTGCGGACATATTAGCCGTATCAGTCGATTTCTCTTCTATGTTCACCTCCAGATTGATATGCTTTTCGTCCCCTTCAATCAGTTTAACATCCGGGACTACATTGGCAAAATAATTAAGGATCCAGACATCACGAACACTTCGTTCCAGTTTGGCGCGGCTAAATGTATCACCGGGATATATTTTCAGTTCACGCCTCACGACTTTTTCATTGGTTTTCGTATTGCCGGTTATAATAATTTCCTTAATCCGAACGACATTTCCTTCATTGATGCGGATGTTGATATCAACCGTATCCGTGCCGGCAGGAATTTCCCGAGGCTGGATATTGGCAAAAAGGTAACCCTGATTGTAGTAAAGATTCTGAATATTCTCACGGATGCTTTTTTCAAAGGTTTCCTGATTATACACTTCACCTTTGCTGAAAAGAAGCTGTTCCCGCAACTGCTGTTCTGAAAATACTGTATTCCCTTCAAACGACACATCACCAAAGTAGTATTGCTGATTTTCTTCAATGTAAACATTGATGTACATGTCTTTTCTGTCGTCGCTGTAATAAATGGAATCCTTTACTATTTCAGCATCTCGAAACCCTTTGGTCCGGCAGTATTCCAGAAGTTTGGCAAGATCTTCCCGGTATTTTTGCTCGTTAAAATCGGCGCCTCTCCACCAGCGATCTTCCTTAATTCCGTTGAATTGTTTCTTGAGCTCTTTTTCGGTGAGAGTTTCGTTACCGAATATGCGGATTTTTTTGACCTGAACTTTTTTCCCCTCATCGATCTGAATTTCCGCCAGCACCGTGGATTTATCAGTGTAAACCGTATCTATATCGAGCCTGGCCAGCAGGTATCCCTCTTCCTTGTATTTATGAATCAGATTTCGTTTACCCTTGTATATTTTAAAAGGTGTTAAAACCATTCCGCGATAGAACTGTAATTCTGTATCGATATCCTTTTTATTTAGCTTATCATTTCCCTTTACCGTCCATCCATCAAGACGCGGAAACTCCTCTACCTGGATTAAAAGATCCAGGCCACTATAAGTTTGCCTTTCAACAATGATTTTGATATCTGAAAAAAGTTTCAGCGACCAGAGATTTTTGATGGCTTTTTGTATATCGTCACTTGTTATGTCTTTTCCGCTGCGTAGCCCGGAATTCAACATTATGATGGAGGAATCTGCTTTCTCGTTACCCTCAATCCGTATATCATGAATCTGAAATTTCTGGAGCTGTGCATATCCGTTGCCTGGAATTGTGACAATCAGGCATAACAAGAGCATGGGGAATATGAATTTTTTCATAATACTGTAATTCTTTAAATTGAACAAAGTTTCTAAATTAATTTTTTCTGTCAAACTATGCAATTCAAAAATTAAATGAATGTTTCAGCCTGATGCGAAAATCTTGTAAAGCATCCCGGCTGTAATATTTGGGGTCAAAATAAAATTTATCGTATTCAAATTCAAGCAAAAGGTTCTGAAGTAATCGGTACTCCAGGCCGAAGCTATGATTCAGTCCGAATTTAGGTTCATCATAGATGGATACCAGTTGGCCCGAATAGCTGAAATATATGTCTTTCAGAAGATATTTACCCAGGGTTATTTCGGAACTCTGCAGCAAGAGAAGTGCAGGATCGAAAGTATTCCCGTAATTCAGACGTCCGTAACTGGCCTCGGGAAGAAATTTCCACTGGGGTTGCAGTCCGTAATAGAACAGATTGGAGGTAATCTGCAGACTCAAACGGACATAGTCGAGGCCTAACCCCCTTTCCATGCGTCTTTCCAGCGGACGAACCAGGGGACGTATAAGGAGATTTTCCGTGAGGGTCATGCCGATATCACCGGCTTTGGTAGAAATATTGTCCACCGAGTATCCCAGGTAGGCCAGAACATTTTCCTGAGTTTCGCCGATTGTCGGATCACTTGAAATCAGTTTGAACCGAAAATCTTCCCACCGTCCGCGGGAAACTTCCTGTTCCGTCTCCGGATCCACGGCATACAGAACCAGATATATATCCCGGGGAAAATCTGTGGAATCCCTGACGGTTGTCCATGCCCTTCCGTATACTTCAGGAAATAATTCAAAAGTATTGAAAATCGCTCCGAATCGATCTACCCGGAAATTCATATCGAGATACTCCAC
Source organism: Calditrichota bacterium (assembly GCA_016934605.1). GTDB lineage: Bacteria > Calditrichota > Calditrichia > RBG-13-44-9 > RBG-13-44-9 > RQOF01. The sequence goes on from JAFGSO010000112.1 coordinate 4,153, forward strand.
CCGTCCGCGGGTGGATTCAATGCTTCCGGCGACCCTGAATGTTTCATCGGAGAGACGTCCGGTGAATTCGAGACCTTCTGACACGTTGTCTATGTTCAAATCCAGATATACCTGTCCGATAATTGCAGGAATATCAACGAAATAACGGTTCCCGGTAGCGGCTACCGCCTTCACATTCCATCTCAGGTTCATCAGAAAATCCAGCACTTTGTTTTCTTCTTCAGTGGCATCTTCCCCCGGAATTTCAAGAAAGGGGAAGGTTATACGGCTGTCCCTCAGCGTGATCTGTCCACGAACTTCCGGATTTTCGACCGGGCCGGCAAAATAAAATTGTTCGCCTTTCTCCTTACCTGCCACTGCAAAATAACCGATATCGCCGGGATTCATCAGTCCAGGGAATGAAAGCGGTATCCCCCGGTGATCTGTATCGAGTACCAGAATACCAAAATCAATACCAAAATCTTCAAATTTCCAGGATTCAAGTTCGGTGTTTGCCAATTTGCGGGATTCGATATTATATATGCGCACCTGATGGTCTTCCAGCTTTCCCTCAAAGTTTCTGATGTGAATGAACTGATCTCCTTCTTCCAGTTCGATATCTGCTTTCATATCCCGGAGCGGGGGAATCACAGAGCCAAATTCAATACTGCCGTTATAAATCAGAATTTTTCCGGCTGCGATTCTGGGATTTTCGCGACTGCCGGCCAGGATTAAAGATAACTTTCCCAGACAGACAGGATTTTGGAAATAATCCAGCAAAACGGGCAGTTCAGCCAGAATATTCCCCTCGGCTCTGAGGTCGAGATTCATACCTGAAACCGGATCTGCCGGCATCACTCCGGATACTTCCACCATATAGTCTCTTCTGTCCTTATAGGTGAGATTTTCAACTAGAAATATATGTCTGTTTACCTGAAACAGCGAGATATCCGGGGGTATGGAATCGCGGAACGTTACGTTCAGGTCGGAAAATTCCCGTCCTTTTAGAATACCGTTTTTCATGTTGGCTTTTCCGCTAATCTGGGGTCTCTGAGCCTGTCCGCTTATGGAAAGATGATAATTCATGTCTCCACGCACCAGCGTTTCATCCTTGAAGATTGTAGCCGCGATAAAATTGCTCTCAATATCGTTACCGCTGAAATCAGCCGAGAGTAATTCCCGGACGATGTCCCACTGAAGATTGGCCTGGATCACCGGCTTATTATTATACCGAATAGAAGAATTCAGCACGGAAAGGATAGATTTATGATAGTTGCCATTCAGAATGGCAGAGTAATAACCATTATCATTTATGATAAAATTATCCGCCTGAATATCAAAAAGCAGTTCAGGAGATTCCAATGTTCCGTCCATGGTAATGTTACCAGATATATTACCCTCATCAATCGCCTCTGAGAAAGACTGAAATCTCCCGATGTAATGATTAACCGGAAATTTTTCAATTACAAGTCCCCCATGTAAAGGAGCCTCATATCCATAGCCTATGATCAGATCGCCTCTCATCATGGAGGGTATTTCAAGATCCAGTTTCATATAATCCGGATTATTTTCAACTTTCAGATCTCCTTCAACCAGAGAGGGTTTGGTATGGAGGACAAAATGACCTTTGAATTTCAATCCGGGTTTGATCAGGTTGATGGCGTTTCCGGTAAAACTAAAAAGGATTTCCTGGGTGGAGCGGCCACTGAAATTTATCTTTGTGGTCGGAAAGTTTACCGGTCCTGAAAAATAGAAATCACCCCGATATTTTGCATCGAATCCATCGAGGATCCCGAGAGTGCTTAACGATTCAAAAGGAACATTTTTTATTTCAAGTATCTGGAAATTGGGATTCTCCCACAAATTATCGATATGTGAATATATTTCCAGACCTGCCGGTTGTGATTGATAATTTTCGATAATAATCTCATCTTTCACCAGTTCGAAATCAAAGTCGGTGGCAAGAACGATTTTACCTTCCTGAGCGAACTGGCCGTGAATTTTACCTTCAAACGTGAGAGTGGGAAAATCACCGTCAACGGTAGTATAAAAATTCATGGAGCTTTCATTCAGCCTGTCGATGACGGGAAACACTTCAGCACCTATGGGACGGTTGCTGCTTATTTCAAGAAACATTTTCATGTCGTTGAAGTCTATGAAACCCTCACCCCGATGTTGAAGTCCTACAGAATAAGTGTTTATTTTATGAAACTTCCATAACTTCTGGCGGAAGGTGAAATCCAGTGCAGCCCGTTTAAATGGAACGATGTTGTAATAAAGTTGTGAAGAAAAAACATTGCCGGTAATCTCAATATCAGAGGGAGGCCCGATAATATCGAGATGACCCTGCAAATTTCCTCTGTCCAGCAGTTCGAGGATCGGGGCAGAGATCTTCAGGTTCTCTGCTGAATAGCTCTCTAAATCCACAGAAAAATCCAATGCCGGTTTAAATACAGTACCCAGATTTCCGGTTAGACCAAATGTTCCGTTCTCTACTGTACCGGAAACCGGTGAAAGCCGCATTTCCTGTCCTGCGAAATTCAGATTGAAAGAATCGGTGAGGATACGTTGACCGAATAAAAATGCATTCATGTTCTGCACAGCAATACTGCCATTTAAGACGGCATCCTTTATGCTATAGTTTTCAGAAATGAGTTCAACGGTGCCACTAATATCAGCTTCATCAAGTAAAAACGCGTCTCCGGTGAGAAAGGGAAGGCTTCTTTTAAGATGACTGCTTTCGATATCTGCTTTAACTGAGAATTTTTTTTCTTGTAGAGATACGGTACCGGTTAAAACCATATCTGGCGAACCTGATTCAAAAAGCCTCCCCTCCAGATTCAGGCTTAACCGGTTCTCGCTCGTCGCCAGAATATATCCGTTCAGGGAAGAGATGAGGTTCACAGCAGTTTCCTGCGAATTTCCCCAGAGAATTCTCCCGTTATGGATGAGAATACGATCGATCTCCGCCAACTGGTTGAAACCAGACAGAACGTCTGAAATGTCAATGGAATCTTCATCGTCTGCCCGGCTGCTACCAGCTCCATTTTTCCACATGATAAGGTGTGGCGTTTTGAAGGTGACTGATTCTATGACCTTCAGCGGATCCAGATCGTTCAGTATCA
>JAFGSO010000540.1 GCA_016934605.1 Calditrichota bacterium
AGATTAAAATTGAAATTGTAAGTAAAATAGATGACTGGATCTTCAGCTTTGCCTGTCTGGCTGATCAGTATCATAAAAAATAAAACAAAATATCCTATGAGCCTGGAATGAAATACCATATTTAACTCCTTTTTTTGAGACATTTTTAGATTTTCTTCTGCAAGTAATTCACCATTTATTTTTATAGACCTCTCACTACAACTACTTCTCACTGCTTTAATCACCAAAACGGGGATTCACAATGTTATTATACATGGAACCGAAACTGAATTCGAGACCGACTTCTCCCCAATAACTATATTGGGTTTCCAGCTGACGCCTGCGAAGCAGAATCTGGTCGAGGGTTGCGTCGCTTTTTGGAAGCGAAAGCTGATCCCTTATCCGGGAATAACCTCCTTCCATATAGAATGAAAATCCTTTGAACAACCGCAGTGATATCTCGCTGTAGATAGATAAGTGGTTTTTAGTCAGATCATGAAAATAGTGAGAACCGCGTAAAAACATATCAATCCTCCCCCAGGGATTTTTTGTCTGATAAGCAATTTCCAGTGATTCCTGTAAAAGCTGATCTGTTGTTTTACTAAAAATAGTCTCCTGATAATAATGATCGAACTCATAACCAACTTCATATAAAATCCGAAACTCCTTCATGGTCGATTCGGAATAGGGAAAAAAGTTATACTCTACACCAGGTGAAGAACTGAAAGCAGAACCAATATTATCGTAGGTTGAGGAGAAAAATCTGCTATTGATACCGACTGACCAGTGATTTGTAACACTTTTGACAACTAACAATCGGAAACGTTTATGGCTTTCCGAACTAGACAATATTTTATCATCGATTTTATAAGTATCTTTTTCATAGGACAGACGGCTGGAAAGCCTGATTTTCCAGTCCTCAGTGATGCGATCGGCAGTAAGACGATTGGTAAAAGAATTGCTAGAAGCGGTTGCTTCTCCATCAAAGTAACCACTGAAGTTTATCCTGAAAAACCAGAGTTTCCATTTATCCTCGATGTAAACAGTATCCAGTTTCCCTTCATAAGCAATAGATAAATTTTCCATTATCGCTGTATCATAAATATAAGGAATAAGACCAATCTCGATGAGATGAGTCAGTTTACGTCTGACTTCATCTTCCGTATCATCATACAGCGTAATCAGTGATAATGTATCCCTGCAGGAAGAAAAAGTATTCTGCCCCAGGAATATGAGTGTGTATTCTCTTCCACCACTGCCGGTATGCTGACGGGTGATCAAAATATGAATATCCGCATTAGCTCTGTCATAAACATAATTCACATATGGTATTTCGATTCGAATATAATCAAAGTCACAAAACCAGCAATCCAGATACACATTTGGTGCAACCTGAGCAAGTGTTGTATCATCAGGACATCCGGAAAAACTGCCGAATAAAGTGTTGAGTAAAACAAGCATCCCATACAAAGATTGCAGGGATAAGCAGCAAAGTATTCTCATTTCAAAGATTCATTTTGATATTTATTACATGAATATGTTAATCCATGACAGTAATAGCAGTCCAGGAATACCATTTCTGTGCATCACCACCATCAACTGCCAGTTGAATGGCCGGCGTACGATTAAAGGGATCCAGCAGGGCGAAATAAACTAAATATCTACCTGGTTCAGCATCGGTGGGAATAACAATATTGATCTTTTTCCGGAATCGACCAGGTAGCCACTTTGTCACATCCCAGTTACCATGACAGGAAACCAGAACAGATTTGCCCCCTCTCTGTCCTCTCCGGAGTTCAATAGCAGGAATAGAAGGCCTATAGAGAGGTGCAACTCCTGTATTATCCAATTCTATCTCAAAATGCATCGTGTCGCCCGGAAAAAGCCATTTTTCATGCCGAACAAGACGTGGGACAAGCCGGTATCCCATCCGTTTGAGAAATTGTTCAGTAGCCGGCCACCATTCCGGAGGGATCGGGGTGGATTTGTTATTCAAGATGGATGCATGCAATTCCAGGCATACACTGTAGATATAGTTTAAATCACGGCCGGCCCGGAGCCAGAATTCCATGGTGCCGCAGGTTTCAAAAGCAACCGGTGTTGTTTTCCAGGCTTCACCAACCGAGGGATACATCTCCGGTAGTTTCAGATATCGGGTCATAAGATTCCAGTTATTTGGCGGTCCATAGTCGCCCATACAATCTGCCCTCCAGCCTGCACCTTTTTGGGTAGCATATTCTAATCCTTCTTCAGCATCCTCACAAATTACCAGGGGCGTATTTTTGAAGTTCTCCAGATACCAGTCAATGATCATCTTTTTTATTTCAAACGGATAAGACTCCTTCTCTTCCACAAAACTGAGATGCCATTCTCCCCAGTGCCCATAGGATCCAATATCTATATGATCGATATCCGGGTGGCCATCATAGCGTCTGGCAAATTCCCTAACCAGTCTTCCCATGTATTTGGCATACAGTGGATCGGCATGGTCCGGCATCCAGCTTGTCGTGGTTTCTCCGGCATTTTGTGTACTTTCGGCAACATACTCATATCCTTTTGCACCCAATTTTCTGTACCATTCCGGAACGCCTTCCTGACCATTGGCCGGCATGATGCGAGTAGCCAAACGCTGACCATGTGCCCGTGCACCAGCAAGAACAGAATCAACCATTTTCCAGTTAAATTTTCCTTCCTCCGGCTCCAATCCTTCCCAATACCAGCGAAAATAAGCAATGGTACTTTCCGGATAACCGGCTACCTCTCCATTGAATCCCTGATGAGTAGTGAAACCCATTCCGGGATTAACTAAAATCTTGTCTGTTTCCCGGGGGGCAACCAGAACAACATTGGGAGGTCCATTTCCTTTTATGATATTGACAAAGGGTTTTGTTTGCCAGAATATCAAAATCATTAAAGATAATAGACCGTTGGTATAGAAAAATTTTCTGAATTTCATTCGTTTTCCTTTAATTTATTTTAAGCCGGCTTACCAGATACCGGCCCTCCTCGTCCCGGTTGGTATTGGCAAACATCACACCAGGCTTATTGGTATTGGGATCATGGATAGCCAGTTTAATATCACAGGTTCCGGACGAAATATTTACCGGTACGGAAATATTCACATCACTCGTGATTTCTCCCGGCAGCCACTGACGGATATCCACAGCCAACTCCTGTTGATGTATAACTGAACCGTCAGCTGCTATTAAATATCCAACTAACGGCCAGCTATAATAAAATGGTGCCACCCCCTTATTTTCTACAGTTATTTTCATTTCAATATTAGCTCCCCTGGAAGCAGATGCGGGACGTGTTACTCTCTTCAGAACAAACCGGTAGCCCAGTTTTTTGTGCAAATTATCCAGATTTTCGCGATGTTCCTCATCCACCGGATTAATAGCACCTCCTGCACTGCCAATAAATGACCAGTGGGTTTGCTGAATAAACTGGTAATTTAAATCAAAGCGCACCGTTGTACCCTGCTGTGCCCCGTAGCTTGAACCACAAAACTCCCCCGTAATGATAGCATTTTTCCAGACCCGGTCATTAAGAGTTGGATCGATACGATTTAAGCTTTCCAGATACCAATTATTTGAATCCTCCGTACCCAGACAGTCATTACGGATCCCACCACCGCGATCCGTTACATATTTGGTAGCAAAATCATCATCAAATGCAATAACCTTTTTTTTAGTGGGGAAGGCGGTAAAATAGTCCTCCAGAATAGACTGTTTTGTTCTTTGTGTTGCCGCCAGCGAGTCGTTAAGCCAGACATGCCATTCTCCCCAGAATCCATAGGATCCGATATCGATCCAGGCTACCCGAGGATCATTGTCATAACGGGCACCGAGCGCCAAAATAAAGTCATGGTGGGCCTCCAGAAAACGTGGATCATCCCAGTCCGGAGCCAGACCTTCGGCTCCATCAATCTCATAGGCGCGCATTCGGATACCCTGATCAACCAGCCACTGCGGAATATCCACATGCCCCGGGTCACCGGGAAGAGCAGCAGTAATACGAAATCCCACCCGTCTGCCGGTTAACGCTACGTTTCCCCAGTTCTGCTCCAGCCTTCCCCAATCATATTGTCCCTTATGAAGCTCCAGGTCCTTCCAGGTATAGGTAGCCTGCTGCAGCTTAGTTTCATATATTGGATTATTAACGCCGATCCAGGGAGCAAATCCCTTGAACGGATTGGAGAGGACATCATCAATCTCTTTCAGAACAACTTCGAAATCATGATCGTCCGGAGCGGTGGGTTCCTCCTTCGAACAAGTACAAATCACAGCAAGGCCGGAAATAATCAAGATTCCTAAAATTCTTTTCAAAATTGAATACTTTCATTTTTTCATTGATTTCATGATATATCTAAAATTTATTCAAACCTAATCACCGCTAATCCATAGACGTCCACTGATTCCGGATTAAAACTGATTACGTTATTGCCCGATTTTAAATTTTGTTCAAATTGTAGTGATTGCAATTCTGAAAGCGTTCCACTGTATTCAACGCTCTTCACTTTTTTCCCTGCAGGCAGATACAACTGAATTTGCAGATTTTTAGCTGGGGTTATGATCCCCTCCAATGTGACATCGTAATTAACCAGATGCACCAGCATCACATTTTCTTCTTTATTGCTCATTGTGGTCATCTCAATATAAGGCGTTTTTTTGATCAACATGGAGGTCCGCCATGGAAGCAGTTCCTGGATATGGTAACTCACACGATGCAGGATTTCCCG
>JAFGSO010000113.1 GCA_016934605.1 Calditrichota bacterium
CAGCCGGTTGTCCAGCTGGTGGAAAGCATTCCGGTGGAAACCAGCCTGGGAGATCATGAGACTGCCAGGACAGCGGATGTCTGGCTGAATATGATAAAATCGGCTGCAAAAACAATCGATATGGAAATCTTTTATCTTTCACATAAGCAGGGTGAAGCACTTACTCCCATTCTCAGAGAACTCACCGCAGCTGCACAAAGGGGTGTGATTGTCAGGATACTGGCCGATGCAAAAATGGCAACGACCTATCCGGCAACTCTTGACTCTCTTGATGTTCAGCCCAATATATCGGTACGAACAATACAATATTTCAACAGGCTGGGTGGGGTAATGCACGCAAAATATTTCATTGTGGATAGCCAGCAAATTTTCATGGGAAGCCAGAACATGGACTGGCGCGCCCTTGAACATATTCACGAGCTGGGAATCTATATCCGGAATAATAAACTCTCGCAACTGATTGGAAAAATTTTTGATCTGGACTGGCAACTGGCGTTTTCTGGTGAACAGACGATGCTGCCATCCCTTGATCTGAATATTGTGATCAACCGGACTCTCCCGCTTATGCTCCTGAATACTCCAGGTGATACAATTTCTCTTTATCCTACATTCAGCCCTGCAGCGGCCACTTATCCTCAGCTGGAAAGAGACCAAACAGAAATTATTGAACTTATCGAAAATGCAAAAGAACGACTTGAAATACAGCTTCTTTCCTACAAACCGGCTTCCGGAAAATTTTTCTATGAAAAACTGGATAATGCCCTGCGGGAAGCTGCTGTTCGCGGTGTAAAAATCAGAATGATCGTTTCGAACTGGAATACCAGACATCCTGATATTCAGTTTCTGAAAAGTCTGCAGGTTATTCCAAACATTGACATTAAAATCAGTACCTTACCGCAATGGAGTGGCGGATTTATTCCTTATGCACGTGTTGAACACTGTAAATATATGGTGGTGGACTCTCAATACACCTGGATGGGAACCAGCAACTGGAGCTGGAGCTATTTTCATAACTCACGAAACATCGGCCTCATTATTAAAAACCGTTCCCTGAACCAGAAAACGCACCGGATATTTTCCCGAAGCTGGGATTCATCATACTGTCGCGATCTGGATATTTCAAGAGACTACAGTCCACCAAAAATCTCCGGTGAAGAATCTCAATAGCAGACCAACATGCATTCTAAATACATCAAAAAAATTCTCTGCATAACAGCAATATTTTTTCTCCTGCTTATTCGCCAGGGATTTTGCGAGGAGGTCTCCCGGCCCAGAATCGGTCTGGTCTTGAGCGGAGGAGGTGCCCGGGGTTTTGCTCATATCGGTGTACTCAAGGTACTTGATTCGCTGAAAATCCCCATCGATTATATTGCGGGAACCAGTATGGGCGCTGTGGTTGGCGGCCTGTATGCCATCGGATATTCTCCGGAGCAGCTGGATTCATTAGCCAGGAATATAGAATGGCCGGTAATATTTTCAGATAAACCCACGCGTTCCAGACAAACCTATCTGGAAAAATGGGACGGGGGAAGATTCCAGCTGACACTGAAAATAAGAAAACGGTCTATCCAGGAACCCACCGGACTGATTTATGGCCAGAAAATATCATTGTTACTGAACCGTTTAACCGCCCCGCTTTATGAAAATGCTGATTTCGACAGTCTTCCTTTGCCTTTTCGCTGTGTTGCAGCGGATCTGATAACCGGCAACGAAATCGTATTGAGACGGGGATCTCTGGCAAAAGCACTACGTGCCAGTATGGCCGTTCCGTCCATTTTTACTCCCATAGAATGGGGAGACTCGCTGCTGGTGGATGGAGGTGTTTTGAATAACATGCCGGTAGATGTTGTGAAGGATATGGGAGCTGATTTTATTATCGCCGTGAATGTAGGAACTCCGCTTCGCTCCCGAGATGAACTGACAGGTGCCATATCCATTCTACTTCAATCATTCTCCCTGGCAGGGAGCCAGAAAGAACAGAGGAATCTCAAATCTGCAGATCTGGTTCTGGAACCGGCATTGGATAATTTTGCTGTATCGGATTTCAGCAAGCGTAAAGTTATATCTTTAATAAATCTTGGAAAAGAAGAAGCATTCCGTCATATTGAGACTCTCACCGCTTTAACGAAAACACTTCCTTCATACATCCACGACATACCACTTCCCCGGTTTGATAAGGGTATTATTTATGGCTTAACTATTTCAGGAAATAAAATATTGCCATTTTCTTTCATTTACCAGATATTGGGTTTGAAACCCGGAGAAACTTTTACAATCAGCCTGCTGGAAGACAGGCTGGAACATCTTTACAGTCTTGGATACTTCCAGACGGTAAATTATCGGCTGGAACACGTGAACGGCAACCGTTACCGAATAGAAATTCTGGTAAATGAAAGAGTCGGATCCTTCCTGAGGCTGGGTATCAGATACCAGGATGATAAAAAAGGTATTGTGGGAGTGAATCTTAAAGTGAAGGATTTCCCCTTTCCCGGGATTTTGAACGACATGACGTATCTCTTTTCCGGACAACAGATTTTTGAATGGGAGCTCAGCTATCCCAGAAGAATGTTCGGTTCCCGTCTTTATCCCTATCTGCTCGGATTCTACCAGGATATTCCGCTGAATATTTACCAAGCCGAAGAGAAAATTGCCCGGTATCATTACAGAAGTTCCGGGATTTCAGCAGGTTTAGGTTTCATTATCAGCAACTATGGGGAAATTCGAAGCGAATATATGCTGGAAGAATTAAATATGACGCCCAGTATTGCCTACAATGAATCATTTATATGGCCGGAATGGAAATATCCACTTCATCTGGGCAGGATTTATGGGAATTTTGATTTGCTGGACGATCCACTGGTTCCAAAACACGGATATCAAGCCAGTATTGATTATGAGCAGACGCTTGATTTTTTTGATCAAAGAGAATCCTACCGGCGATTTTATACAGAACAGAATTTCTATGGGACGCTGGTTCCCCGCAATACTTCAAGCATTCATTTTTTCCTGGGGTTGTCAGAAAATACTGAGTTATATCGTTATTATTATCTTTCTAAATCCATGGCATTTATTGGCTATAACAATGATGAACTTTCGGGAAAGAATCTGGCTATCTATCGTTTTGAGCATCTTTTTAACTGGACAGATATCATTTCTTTGATAGGAATTGTCAATGCCGGTCATATCTGGAACAGTTTGGATGATATAAACTTTTCGGATCGATTGAAAACCGGTTTCGGGCTGGGAGTACGGCTGAATACTATTATTGGACCTGTCAATTATCTGGTCGGATTCAGCAAAGAACATACTATTCAATATCTGACATTCGGCTTTTCCCTGAAAACACGTATCGGGAGAAGGAGATGAGAGGATGAA
>JAFGSO010000541.1 GCA_016934605.1 Calditrichota bacterium
CACAACCTGCGATGGCTGTCCTGGCGGAAACGTGGAATATGCACCTGCTGAAATGAAAAAAAACGGAGCAGAAGTCATCCATTTTGCTACCGGTCTGCTGGTCGGCTATCCGCCCTGCCCTTATCTCTTTCACTTTCGGGACTTCATAAAATCGAAATACAGGCTTGAAGTAGTCATGGGGACCCACCCAATCCCCACATCTTATCTTGAGACACATACGGAACTGAAAACCTGGGATTCACCAGAATGGCAAAAGATTTTAGGGCTGGTGATGACTGATAAAAAAACCAGAGATGCTTACAACTAGCACTCCCCTTCCGGAAAATAAGGGTGCTATGAAAGTAGCTGATTTTAAAATTATTTATTAAAAGAGTTTGTTCTCAAAATTTTTATCACCTGGATACTGAGAAAGGAGGTGATTGAAGTTGCCGAAACAAACCAGTTTAGGGATGGGAAGCGGCGGCTATTGCCTATGTCCCAAATGCGGAAATAAAGTACCTCATAAACGTGGTGTACCCTGTCTTGAAGAACGATGTCCCTCATGCGGAGCGCGATTGGTACGGGAAGGTTCATATCATCATCAGCAGATAATTGAAAAAAAGAAAAAGAACTCTGAATAGTAGAAAACCACTGAATCAGAAAATGTTATGAGTGATATTATTGGTGTATTTCATCAAACGCTGATGATTACCGGTTTTGTATTTGTGATGATGCTGGTGATCGAATACATCAACATAATTACCGGAGGAGCCTGGCAGCAGCGACTGATGGAATCCCGCTGGAGTCAATATTTTTTTGCAGTACTACTGGGTGCTATACCGGGCTGCCTGGGTGCCTTTATTATTGTGGCGATGTATTCACACCGTATAGTTACGCTTGGTGCGGTTGTTGGTGCAATGATTGCCACCAGTGGTGACGAAGCATTTGTAATGCTTGCGCTCATACCCGGAGACGCTCTCCTGCTGACCGCCCTGTTATTCATCATTGGAATTACCGCAGCTTTTTTCACCGATCTGTTTTCAGGCCAGTACAAAACAAAGAAAAAGGAAATTTGTGAGGGCTTTCAACTGCATACTTTTACCGAATGTAATTGCTTCCCGGGTAAACAGATACTGGAATATTGGAAACACCGTTCACCCTTTCGAATTGTATTGACCGTGATACTCGGACTCTTCATTATCTCTGTCGTCACCGGCAGTGTGGGACCCCCTGTCTGGAACTGGGTGCGGGTATCCATTCTGACAGTAACAACCTTTGCCCTCTTCATCGTAGTCACAGTTCCGGATCATTTCCTGGAAGAACATCTGTGGAACCATGTCGCCCGAAAGCATGTACCTCGTATTTTTTTCTGGACCCTGGGTGCCCTGCTGGTCTTGCATCTGATTGTCAACCAACTGAACCTTGAATCCCTGATCCGGGAAAATAAGTGGATAGTACTGGCTGTCGCCTCGCTGGTAGGAATTATACCAGAATCCGGTCCTCACTTGCTCTTTGTGACGTTGTACGATAACGGGACTGTGCCCTTCAGCATTCTTCTGGCCAGTTCAATCGTCCAGGACGGTCACGGGATGCTTCCACTGCTTGCTCATTCACGTGCTACTTTTCTGTTGGTTAAACTGATTAATTTTATCGTCGGTATATTGTTCGGAATGATATTCTTGCTGCTGGGCTTATAAAAAAATTACAACAGAAAGATTTGGGTTATGAATTTGACCTTGGAATGCCTACCGTGCATTGTGGGAAGTTTTGCAAAATTGCTAAAGATGAATATATTGCCACCAGAACAGATAGATCCTGCTATCCGGCGTTTCTTTACATTTTTATCGCAGGCAGATTATCAGCAATCGCCTCCAGCACTTGGACGTGAAATGCACCACATTATTCGTGAAATTTTGCAGAATCCTGATCCTTACCGCGAAGTCAAGGAGAAATATAACCGGATGATGCTGGATCTTTACCCCGATTTTAAAGAAATGATAACAGGGGCATCCGATCCTTTTGATACTGCTCTGCGGCTGGCGGTCGCTGGAAACGTCATCGATTATGGTCCCCAGCACCAGCTGGATATCATGGAAACTGTGGAAAGGGTGATGGGCGCCCGGTTCGATATTGACGATTCACAAAAGTTAAAAAAAGATTTAGAAACTGCACAATCCCTTCTGTACATAGGTGATAATTGCGGTGAGATTGTCATGGACAAACTCTTTCTGGAACATATTAATGTTCCGGTTAAATATTTCGCAGTGCGCGAGAGCCCGGTGATTAATGATATTACAGCAGAGGATGCAAAAATGGTGGGAATCGATCGGCTGGCGGAAATAATCTCAACGGGAGACAATGCACCGGGTGCCATTTGGGAATATACCTCAGATTTATTCAGAGAAAAACTTCATAATTCCGATGTGGTGATAGCTAAGGGACAGGGAAATCTTGAAGGATTAAGCGAAGTACCATACACTGTTTATTTTCTGCTGGTTACCAAATGCGATGTCATTGCTAAACATATCGGAACCAGAAGAGAAGAATTTGTCGTGAAAAGAATAAACTGAGTGATGGATAGACCCGTTTTTTCGAGAATCCGCAAATACCGATCAACATTAAACAAATAGTTGATATTGAACAAACATTTCACCAATATTGGATGTAAACAAAAGTAATATAATCCATCATTCAAAATGTACAGGAAAAATCATGAAATTTTCCGATAATTTAAAAAAGGCAGCAGACCCCATTCTCGCGGCACAATTTGAACATCCCTTTGTGAAAGGCCTGGGAGATGGCACTCTACCAATGGACAAATTCCGTTATTATATGATCCAGGATTCCATCTATATTGTAGATTATGCCCGTGCAATGG
>JAFGSO010000542.1 GCA_016934605.1 Calditrichota bacterium
AGACTTTTTGTGATTGTGGGTGCCGGAGCTTCCGGAAATGCTGCTGCACAATCACTGAGAGAAGCCGGTTTCCAGGGCCGGATTATGATGATTACCCGTGAAAAACAGTTGCCCTACGACCGGCCGAATCTGAGCAAAGATTATCTCGAGGGCAAAGCGGATCCTGCATGGATGCCCCTGCGGTCGGAAGATTTCTATGAAGAACACGGGATTGAACTCCGGCGAAAAACTGAAGTGAAGCGGTTAAATATACCCACCAAGACGGTCACTTTTTCAGACGGAGAAACAGTGATATACGATAAATTATTAATTGCTTCAGGTGCAGTTCCCGCAAATCTTCCGGTAGATGGGGCGAATTTAAAAAAAATATTCACCCTGCGCACGTTTGATGATTCAGATGCCATCATTAAAGCAAGCGAGGATGCCCGGGAGGCGGTGATAATAGGTACAGGTTTTATTGGTATGGAAACCGCTCACAGCCTGAGCCGACGGGGACTGAAAGTGACCGTTGTTTCAAAAGACTCCGTCCCTTTTGAACATGTCTTCGGACAAGAAATCGGTGAACTTTTCCGGAAATCCCACGAAGAAAATGGTGTATTATTTAAAATGAATACCGGGGTGAAGAAATTTGAAGGGAAAGATGCTGTGGAATCTGTTATTCTGAGTAATGAAGAAAAGCTTAAAGCGGATCTGGTAATAGTTGCCATAGGAGTGACACCTGAAACGGGATTCATTCAGGGACTTGAATTTGCACAGGACGGTGGCATACCGGTTGATAAGTTTATGAAGGCCGGCGAAGACATTTATGCAGCCGGAGATGTTGCCCGATTTCCCTTCTGGCTCACCGGCAAAGATGTCCGGATTGAGCACTGGCGACTGGCCGAACAGCTGGGACGGGTGGCCGGAAGAAATATGGCCGGGAAGAAAGCTGCCTATAACAGCGTACCTTTTTTCTGGACCAATCAGGCCGGACTCTATTTCCGATATGTCGGACATGCTGTTAATTGGGACGATATCATTATCGATGGAAATGTTTCGCGGAAAGATTTTCTGGCATACTATTTAAAGAAAGGAGTTGTGTGTGCCATCGCCGGAACAGGGCGGGATAAAGAACTGGCAGCAGCCCATGAATTATTTCGCACGAAAAAAATGCCTTCCCCGGAACATATCAGAAACCACAATTTTAAGCTTTCGGAATATTTAAAAAAATGATCCTGGCATATTGAAGGGATTCTTCATGTTCTCTTCATTTTAAAAATTAAATTTTATAATGTAAAGAAAAGTAATTCAAAAAGGAGATTTAAAATGGCCTCAAAAGAACAGGGATATAGTTTTTTTACCGGATTAATGCTGGGCGGAGCTGTGGCAGCAACATTCGCACTTCTTTATGCCCCTAAATCAGGCAAAAAGCTTAGAAAAGATATTCGGAAAAAATCCGGCAATCTGTTAAATGAAGCAGAATCCAGATATAAAGAACTGCAAGACATGGCAGAGGATGTCCTTAGTGACACAGAAAAACGTATCAACATGATGAAGAAAAATGCTGATACTGCTATTGATGACATCATGAAAAAAGTGAAGGATATCCACTCATAAATAGAGTCCGGCATAAGCTGAATTTTCTATTAGAAATGAATTTTTTTTATAATTTTCATTAAGGCACTAAAATTAGTGGATCTTGCACAGAACAATTGAGAACCTCAAATTTTCACAAAAATTTAGAATTTTCTACCTGATTTCGCTAAAATCCACCTCCAGGGAAATTAAATGACCCGGGTAGTTTTATATCTTCTCATTTTTGTATTACGTGTAGGGAAAGATACAATAGAGGGGCGATAAAATAAATAATTATACCAGAATTTGAAAGTCATTTCAGGGGAATTCAAGGTAAAGGAGTGGAATCATGACCGACGTTTCTGAAATTAAAGTCGATGAATTTATCAAAAAACAGCCAAAATTAAGCTTATCGATATATTTGCCAACTCACCGGACAGGTAGGGATGTGAAACAGAATTCAATTCGTTTCAAAAATCTTGTTGGAAAAATCAAAAAGGAATTGTCAGAAAGGGGGGTGGCGCAAAAGGAGAGCAGGCCTCTTCTCGAACCGCTCGAAAACCTTCTGGAAGATACCTTTTTCTGGAATCATCAAAGCGATGGGCTGGCAATTTTCAGAGACAACGAAAGGTTTCTGAAATACCGGGTACCATATTCCTTTCCGGAAGTTGCCATGGTTGGCAACGGATTCTATCTGAAACCGCTAATCCCTGTCATTGTGAAAAACCGGGAATTTTATCTGCTTGCACTGGATCTGAATGATCTCAATCTCTACCACATCACTATGGATGGGATTAATGAAGTGGATTTGCGCGATGTACCTTCAGGTATAGATGAGGCTTTGAAAGGAACAGTCTTCGAGAAACATCTCCAGTGGCATACCAAAACACCCAGAGCTGACGGAGATCGTCAGGCGATGTTTCATGGTCAGGGGGTCGGCAGTGACGATCTGGAAAAAAAGAAATACATTTCCGATTATTTCCGTATAGTGGACAAAGGACTGAACAGAGAATTGAAAAATAAATCACTTCCTTTATTACTGATGGGCGTTGAATATCTTATTCCCATTTACAGGGAAACAAATTCTTATCCCAATCTGACAGAGAAGGGTTTCGATAAGGATCCGGGAAGCCTGAAAAAGGAGGAATTGCACC
>JAFGSO010000114.1 GCA_016934605.1 Calditrichota bacterium
AGAGCAACCGCTCCATCCAGCACCCGAAGCGATCTTTCCACTTCAGCCGTGAAATCCACATGACCCGGAGTGTCGATTATATTAATCCGATAATCCCCCCAGGAACAGGTTGTTGCTGCCGAAGTAATGGTTATACCGCGTTCCTTTTCCTGCTCCATCCAGTCCATAGCTGTAGATCCCTCATGTACCTCTCCCATCCGGTGCAATCGACCGGTATAGTAGAGGATACGTTCGGTAGTCGTGGTCTTTCCTGCATCAATATGCGCCATGATACCGATATTCCTCAATTTATCGAGTGGAAATCTTGCAGCCATTCAGATAATACTCCACATATCCTTTATTACCATCTGAAATGGGCGAATGCCTTATTGGCTTCGGCCATACGATGGGTGTCTTCTTTCTTCTTTACTGAGGTTCCTTCATTCTTGAAGGCTGCCATCAGTTCGTTTGCCAGACGCTCGGCCATGGTTCTCTCAGACCGTCCGCGCGAGTAACTGACCAGCCAGCGAATCGCCAGAGACCGCCTTCGTTTTTCACGGACTTCCACCGGCACCTGATAAGTAGCTCCGCCTACACGTCGAGAGCGTACTTCCAGTATGGGTGCCACATTATCCATGGCTTTCTTAAAAACAGCCAGCGGATCCTGTTTCATTTTATCCTCAATGATATCCATGGCTGTATAGAAAATAGTCTCCGCCTTACTCTTTTTTCCATCCAGAATCATCCCGTTGATGAACTTGCTCACCAGTTCGCTTTTGTACTTGGGATCTGGTAATACTTCTCGTTCTGGTGCTTTTCTGCGCCTCATAGCTTCCTCAATTACATTTATTTCTTAGGCTTTTTCGTTCCATATTTGGAACGTCCCTGCATTCTGTCATTTACACCACCGGTATCCAGGGTTCCGCGAATGATATGATAACGGACACCGGGCAAATCTTTCACACGACCTCCGCGAATCAGCACGATGGAATGTTCCTGCAAATTGTGTCCTTCGCCCGGAATATATGCAGTTACTTCAATCCCGTTTGATAATCGGACACGTGCTACTTTCCGCAATGCCGAATTCGGCTTTTTCGGCGTGGTGGTATAAACACGTGTACATACCCCGCGCTTCTGAGGAGCAGCTCCCAGTGCCGGAGCTTTATTCTTTTTTTCTACCTGTTTTCGACCATGTCTTACAAGCTGATTAATCGTTGGCAATTAAGCCTCCTGAATCTAAGTTTCAAAAAGTGACAGACTTAAAATTTAATAAACGGATATATTTTTTCCAATCCATTTTTTAAAATGAAAATCACTTCGCAGGCACCGGTTCAGGCACTTCCGTCTCTTTTCCGGCCTCTGTTTTCACATCAATATGCAACTGCTCGAACTTTTTCATACCAGTTCCCACCGGGATCAGATTACCCACAATCACATTTTCCTTAAGTCCGAACAGATAATCCACTTTTCCGGCAACGGCCGCCTCGGTCAACACCCGGGTTGTTTCCTGGAATGAAGCCGCGCTAATGAAACTGTCCGTTGTAAGTGCCGCCTGAGTTATTCCGAGAAGAATCGGTTCTGATGTAGCCGGTTCTGCATCCCGGGCCTCCGCCAGCGTCTTCTCGGCTTTCTGGAGTTGACGATTGGTGTATTCAAATTTCAGTTTATCCACCAGTTGACGTTTACGAAACCTTGAATCGCCTGCTTCTGTGATCACTACTTTATTTCGTATCTTCTCATTCTCTTCTTTGAAGATCACCTTATTCACGGTATCTCCTTCCAGAAATCTGGTATCACCCGGATCCAGAACGCGCACACGCTGCATCATCTGCCGGGCAATCACCTCGATATGTTTATCATCGATGCTCACGCCCTGCAACCGGTAAACTTCCTGAATTTCATTTACCAGATACTCCTGTACCTTGTTTGGTCCGAGAATCTGCAGAATATCCTGAGGAGCAATGGATCCTTCCGTCAGCATCTCCCCGGCTTTGACATAATCACCGTTATGTACCAGAACATGCATACTATACGGTACCAGGTATTTTTTCTTCTCCAGGGTTCCCTCCACGATAATTTCCCGGATCCCCCTCTTAATAGTACCGAAACGTACCATTCCGTCAATTTCGCTGACAATCGCCTGCTCTTTCGGTTTCCGTGCCTCAAAAAGTTCCGCCACCCGGGGAAGACCACCGGTAATATCACGCGTTTTGCCAATTTCTCTTGGAATCCGGGCGATCACGGCTCCCGCTTTGATCTTCTGCCCGTTCGTCACACGAATCTGGGCCTTTACCGGAAGAATATGCGTGGAAATTTCATTTCCATCCTCATCCACAATCTTGATGTGCGGACTCAAATTCTTGTTCCTGGATTCGATAACAACCCGCTGCTTTTGAAGAGTATGCTCATCCAGTTCTTCACGGGCCGTTACATTCTCTACAATATCCACGAATTTGATGATACCGGGTTTTTCAGCAAGAATCACGGTGGAATATGGATCCCATTCAAACAATACCTGTGCTCTTTTCACCATCTGTCCATCTTCAACCTGGACATTTGCCCCGGTAGGTACGGTATATTTTACCAGCGAACGTTCCTGGTTGTCCAGAATATGAATTTTACCATATTGTCCGATGGCCACGGTTCTGGGAACAATGTTTCCCTCTTCATCCTGCTCCTCACCTTCCAGCAATCGCAGGTTCTCGGTTTTAACTTTTCCATCGAACCTGGCCATTACCTGTGATTGAGCGGCAATACGTCCGGCAATACCTCCGATATGGAAGGTTCGTAATGTCAGCTGGGTTCCCGGCTCTCCGATACTCTGGGCAGCCATGATTCCCACAGCTTCTCCGATTGACACCATCCGACCGGCCGCCAGATTTCTCCCGTAACAGAGGCTGCAAACTCCGCGCTCTGCCTCGCAGGTGAGCACCGACCGTATTTTTATGGATTCGATAGCGGATTCTTCAATTAAATTCGCCTTTTCTTCATCAATTAACGAACCACCATTTATAATCAGATCACCGGTTAATGGCTCGTACACATCTTCCACCGCAACACGTCCCAGCACACGGTCTGCCAGAGATTCAATAACTCTCTCTCCTTCCTTGATGGGATAAGTTTCAATACCAAGAATGGTACCGCAATCGTACTGGGTAATCATGACATCCTGGGCCACGTCAACCAACCGGCGTGTCAGATATCCGGCATCAGCCGTCTTAAGAGCAGTATCTGCCAGACCCTTTCGGGCACCGTGGGTTGAAATAAAGTACTCCTGGACAGTCAAACCTTCAAAGAAATTGGCCGTAATCGGGTTTTCAATAATCTCTCCTGTCTGTCCGGTCAGTGTTTTCTGCGGTTTAGCCATCAGACCACGCATTCCTGCCAGCTGCCGGATCTGTTCCTTGCTACCCCGGGCGCCGGAATCGGACATCATGTACAGCGAGTTGAATCCGTTTTTGTGATCTTTCAGGATCTTAAACAGCTCGGATGATACCTGTTCGGTTACCCGCGTCCAGATATCAATTACTTTATTATATCGTTCACCGTCCGTTATAATACCCATCTGATACTGGTTCTCAAGCTGTCTCACTTCATTATAAGCCTGATCAATAATTTTTTCCTTGTCCTCCGGAATCACGATGTCATCCAGACCGATACTGGAACCTGCCAGAGTCGAATAACGGAAGCCCAGTTCCTTCAGGTTATCCAGGAATCGGACGGTCTGCAGATTGCCTGTTTCCTTGAGAACTCTTGAAATGAGTCCTTCAAGTACCTTTTTGGTCATGGTAAGATTCACAAAACCGACCGATGGAGGAAGTATTTTATTGAACAATACCCGGCCGACGGTGGTCTCTATCAGTTCACCATTTACCCGCACTTTAATAATGGCGTGAAGATTCACTTTTTTATCATTCAGGGCGATAATCACTTCCTGGATCGATGAAAATATTTTGCCTTCTCCCTGGACTCCTTTTTTCTCCTTGGTTACATAATAACAGCCTAGAACCATATCCTGAGAAGGAACCGCCAGGGGCCGACCATTGGCAGGTGAAAGAATATTATGAGACGAGAGCATCAGCATACGTGCTTCCATCTGCGCTTCATAAGATAATGGTACATGAACGGCCATCTGGTCACCATCGAAGTCTGCATTGAAAGCTGCACAAACAAGCGGATGGATTTCAATAGCTTTACCCTCGATGAGTACCGGCTGAAATGCCTGAATACCCAGGCGATGAAGAGTAGGAGCGCGGTTCAGGAGAACGGGATGCTCACCAACAATTTCTTCCAGTACTTCAAAAACAATTGCATCACGTTTGTCCACAATTCTTTTAGCACTCTTAACGGTTTTAACAACTTTTCTTTCCTGCAGTTTTCGGATAATGAATGGCTTAAACAGCTCCACCGCCATCTCTTTGGGAAGACCGCATTCATACAATTTCAGTTTTGGGCCCACAACAATTACAGAACGTCCGGAATAGTCCACCCGTTTCCCCAGGAGGTTCAAACGGAAACGTCCCTGCTTGCCACGAAGCATATCCGAAAGAGATTTCAGGGGGCGATTACCATCGCTGCGGACTGCCGTGGTTCTTTTGGTATTATCGAATAGTGCGTCCACGGATTCCTGCAGCATGCGCTTTTCATTGCGAAGAATAACTTCAGGAGCCTTGATATCAATCAGTTTTTTCAGGCGGTTATTGCGGATAATAACCCGACGATAGAGATCGTTCAGGTCACTTGTGGCAAACCGTCCGCCTTCCAGAGGCACCAGAGGCCGCAGTTCCGGCGGAATAACCGGAATAACATCCATAACCATCCATTCCGGTTTGTTCTTCAACTCGCCGTTTTCCCTTGTCCTGAAAGCTTCTACCACCTTCAAACGTTTCAAGGCTTCATATTTCTTCTGTTTCGATTTTTCAGTTTTCAGCACATTCCGCAGTTCTTCAGAAAGTTCTTCAATCTCAAGCCGGCTAAGCATTTCGCGGATAGCTTCTCCACCCATTCCCGCTACAAATTTGTCGGGATTATCATCTGACAGATTACGCTCATCCGGGGATAATCCTTCCAGAACATTCATATATTCTTCTTCCGTAAGGACATCGCTGGTTTTATAGCTGGTTTTTCCCGGCTGAATAACAACATAGGCTTCATAATAGATGATTTTTTCCAGATACTTGGGGGATATGTTCAACATATAACCGATTTTGGTCGGGGTCGAGCGGAAATACCAGATATGAACAATCGGAACGGCCAGGCTGATATGGCCCATACGTTCACGCCGGACAGCCTTGGTGGTCACCTCCACACCACAGCGGTCACAGATGATACCCTTATACCGGATTCTTTTATACTTTCCGCAATGACATTCCCAGTCCTTCACGGGACCAAAAATCTTTTCACAGAACAAACCGTCTTTTTCCGGTTTGAATGAACGATAATTTATTGTCTCAGGTTTGGTCACTTCCCCATAGCTCTTCTCCAAAATGGCATTGGGAGAAGCCAGTCCTATGGAAATCTTGGAAATCTGACCTTTACGCGAGACAGTTCCTGTTGCAAATCTTTCTTTCACATCTGTTCTATTCATTGATGAATAACCCTCTTTTAATTAGAACAATAAATGACAATGGGACATTTATTATTCAACTTTGACATCCAATCCTAATCCCTGGAGCTCTTTCACCAGTACATTGAATGATTCCGGTCTTCCAGCTTCGGACAGATTATCACCTTTAACGATGGACTCATAGACCTTGGTACGGCCCTGCACGTCATCACTCTTATATGTGAGTACTTCCTGAAGTGTATATGCCGCGCCGTATGCTTCCAGTGCCCAGACTTCCATCTCTCCGAATCGCTGCCCCCCGAATTGGGCTTTCCCTCCCAGGGGTTGCTGAGTGATCAGAGAATAGGGACCGATTGAACGTGAATGAATTTTATCATCAACCATATGAGACAGTTTCATCATATAGATGTATCCAACTCCTACTTCCTGATCGAACGGTTCACCGGTCTGACCGTCAAACAGTTTCATTTTCCCTGTCACTGGCAGTCCGGCTTTTTTCATTTCCTCCGCGACTTCATCAAATGTCGCGCCATCGAATACCGGAGTTGCGTAGTATCTATTCAGAATTTTTCCGGCCCAGCCAAGTGTTGTCTCAAATATCTGGCCCAGATTCATTCGTGAAGGCACACCCAGCGGATTGAGTACGATATCAACCGGAGTTCCATCCGGCAGAAACGGCATTTCTTCCATGGGAACGATTTTCGCAACTACACCTTTATTGCCATGGCGGCCGGCCATCTTGTCACCCACCTTAATCTTCCGCTTTTGAGCAACATAAATCTTGGCAAGCTGGACAATTCCGGGAGGTAATTCATCCCCGATCATAATTTTATATTTTTCAGTACGGAGATCGTTATCCAATTCTCTGGAAAGGCTTTTGTATTCAGAGAAGGCCCGTCTAACCTCATCATTCAGTTCAGCTTTATCAAACCAGGGTTCCAGATAATCAATAAGCTCAACATCCACTTTCTCAAAACTTTTGCTGGTAATTTTCTCCTTGGGTTTGACAATGTACTTTCCCGCCTTCGATTTTATACCGAGAGTCTGCTTTTTCCCGAATCTGTTTTCCAGATATTCGAAAAGACGTTCTTTCATATCCCGAAGCTGTGCTTCCCCCTTCTTTTCCAGTTCATCGATTTTCTTTTTATCCTCTTTCTTGGTTTTGGGATCTTTTTTCTTCCTGGAGAACAGCTTGGTGTCAATTACAATTCCTTCCATACCGGACGGCAATTTCAGACTGGCATCTTTTACATCACCAGCCTTACTTCCGAATATGGCTTTCAGCAATTTTTCTTCCGGTGTCGGTTCCGTTTCACCCTTCGGTGTCACCTTTCCCACCAGAATGTCTCCTGAGCTCACTTCGGCACCTATACGGATAATACCATTTTCATCAAGGTTTTTGGTGGCATCTTCGCTCACATTGGGGATTTCGCGGGTCAGTTCTTCTTCACCGCGTTTGGTATCCCGTACCTGAGTTTCGAATTCTTCCACGTGAACCGAAGTAAAGACATCATCCCGGACAATACGTTCGGAAATCACAATAGCATCTTCGAAGTTATATCCATTCCAGGGCATGAATGCCACAAGAATATTCCGGCCCAGCGCAAGTTCGCCCCTGTCCGTTGCATGACCATCCGCAATCGGCTGACCTGATTTCACCCGGTCGCCTTCACTTACCAGAGGACGCTGATTGATGGAGGTATTCTGATTCGTGCGAACAAATTTCAGTAAATCGAAATCTATTTTCTGTGCTTTTCCGGAAATAACCTGTCGTACATCGTCAATGGATCCGGGATCAACCTTGATAACTATTTTCTCCGAATCCAACTTTTCCACCACACCATCCACCGGAGAAACAATCACCGAACCCGAATCTCTGGCCACCCTGTCTTCCACGCCGGTTCCGACAATGGGTGCTTCAGGCTGAATTAGCGGCACAGCCTGACGCTGCATATTCGAACCCATAAGGGCCCTGTTGGCATCGTCATGTTCCAGGAATGGAATCAGTGATGCCGCTGGCGAAACAATCTGATTGGAAGCCACATCGATATACTGAATATCCTCCGGATTCGAGAGAACAAAATCACCTCTTTGCCTGACCTTGATAAGATCCCTGGAGAATTTTTTCGATTTCTGGTCTACCGGGGCATTAAACTGGGCAATTACGGTTCTCTCTTCATCGTCTGCGGAAAGATATTCAATCGTGTCGGTTAACTTGCCATTTGTCACTTTCCGGTAAGGAGTCTCTATAAAACCGAACTCATTGACCTTTGCCAGTACGCACAGGGATGAAATCAAACCAATATTGGGTCCTTCAGGAGTCTCCACCGGACAGAGGCGGCCGTAGTGGGTATAGTGAATGTCACGTACCTCAAATCCCGCTCGCTCACGGGTTAATCCGCCCGGTCCCAGAGCACTCATCCGTCGTTTATGAGTCAGTTCCGCCAGGGGATTCGTCTGATCCATAAATTGTGACAGCTGTGATGTTCCGAAAAATGTATTGATTACAGAGGTAATGGCCCGTGCATTGATCAGTTCCTGAGGCGTAATTGTCTCAGAATCACCCAGATTCATCCGCTCTTTGATGGTGCGGGCCATTCTGGTCAGACCGAGATTCATTTGAGAAGACAGCTGCTCACCCACAGTACGAATACGCCGGTTTCCGAGATGATCAATATCATCAGTCGCTTTCTTTCCTTCTCTCAGGTCAATCAGATATTTGATAATCTCAATAAAATCTTCTTTGGTCAGAACAGTATTCTCGACATCGACCTTGAGTCCCAGTTTTTTATTAAGCCGGTAACGGCCAACTTTTCCGAGTTCATACCGTTTATCATTAAAAAACATTTTATCCAGCAGGCTTTTGGCCGTTTCCAGATCGGGCGGCTCACCGGAACGAAGAAGGCCATAAATTTTCCGAAGCGCTGTTTCTTCATCTTTTGCATCGTCTTTTTCCAGCGTGTTTAGAATCAGATGAGGCATTGTCGGATCATTGGGCTGCCGCAATCGAATTTTCTTGATACCACTGGCCTTGAGCGCTTCAATACTCTCTTCATCCAGCACAGTGCCTTCTTCAACCAGTACCTCACCGGTCGATTCATTGACGACATCCTCAACGGTTTTCCTTCCTACCAGATTCAGCGTATCGCTCTTTTTAAGATCAACTTCATCCACCAGGTCAAATAATTCAAGTATTTCCTTATCATTTGCAAATCCGAGTGACCGCAGGAATGTTGTGACGAAGAATTTCTTTTTACGATCGATATAGACATGCAGGATGTCGTTAACATCTGTCATGAATTCCACCCAGCTTCCTCTGAACGGGATAACTCTGGCTGAGAAGATCTTGGTTCCATTGGGATGGATACTTTCATCAAAAAATACACCGGGTGCACGATGGAGCTGGTTGACGATTACCCGCTCTGCACCATTGATAATAAAAGTACCCCGCTCGGTCATGAACGGTAAATTTCCCAAATAAACATCCTGTTCGATGGTCTCGGTGTAGTTTTCAGTCTCTCCGGTCAGATCCTTAATTGACAGGCGGAGTTTGGCTTTCAGTGGAACTGCATAGGACAGTCCTCTTTCCCGACATTCCCGAACAGTATATTTGGGTTTATCAATATAATACTCGACGAAATCGAGAATAAAATTCTCCCGACTGTCTACGATGGGAAATGTTGACAGAAAAACAGCCTGAAGCCCTTTTTCCTCTCGCTTGTCCGGAGGAACTGATTCCTGCAGAAAATCCTGGAAAGACAGGCGCTGAATATCTAATAAATCCGGATATTCCGCAATTGTCGGAATTTTAGAAAAATATTCTCGTTCAATTGCCTTTATTTGTTTCAAAGAAATTACCTCTTTTTAATTCGATTAACGAATTTTCAACTGTTAATTAATTTCCACTGTTGCACCAACATCAGTCAGCTGTTTCTTTACGTCCTCGGCCTCGGCCTTGGAAACGCTTTCCTTAATCGCTTTTGGTGCAGATTCAACCAGATCTTTTGCTTCTTTCAGACCCAGGTTGGTCAGTGCACGGACAACTTTGATCACCTGAATTTTTTGTGAACCGATCTCTTTCAGTACAACGTCGAATTCAGTTTTTTCTTCAGCAGCTGCTTCGGCTGCAGGTGCGCCCGCAGCACCTCCAGCAACAGGCATTGCGACAGGCGCAGCTGCCGTTACACCAAATTTTTCTTCAATCTCCTTCACCAGTTCAGAGACTTCCAGCATTGTTGCTTTCTCCAGATAGGAAAGCACATCTGCACGAGTTACATCAGCCATTTTAACATTACCTCCAATTAAAATAACGCGTTATTGTTTAATTATTTTTCTTTTCTTCCAGTGATTTTAACGTATAGACTAATTTCGACATCGCTCCATTCAAGGTATTCACCAGCTTGGTCATTGGCGAATTCAGCATACCGACCAGTTGTCCCAGAAGTTCCTCTCTGGTGGGCAGATTAGCCAGGTTCTCCACCTTTTCCGCACCAACAACCTGTCCTTCAAATAAAGCGGCTTTTAATTTCGGCTTTTCTTTAAATTCCTTATTTCTTTTTAATACCTTCACCGGCAGAGTGGGATCATCATAACTGATAGCATAAGCATTTACGCCAGTTAAAAAATCATTCATTCCCTCAATTCCGGCTTTTTCAAAAGAAAGTTTCGCCAGTGTATTTTTCATTACCCGGTATTCAACATTGGAATCACGGAAATTTCGTCGCAGTTCATTGGTCAGATTCACATCCATCCCGGTGAAGTCCACCAGATAAATGCTGGAAGCTCGCCCGAATTTATCCTTCATTTCATCAACAATTTTTTCTTTCTGTGGTGTCGCCATGATGCTCTACCTCAACCTTTATCAATTAATCTTGAAATTCCTGGGCACTTGGTACCAGCTTGATTCCCGGGCCCATGGTGTTTGACACATGTATGCTTCTCAGATAGATACCTTTGGCAGTAGTCGGTTTCATTCGAATAATGGTTTGCATGATGGACTTGATATTGTCCTTCAGCTTATTCGGTTCAAAAGATGCTTTACCGACACTGGAATGAATAATTCCTGCCTTGTCTACACGAAAGTCGATCTTACCGGCCTTTATTTCCCGCACAGTCTGTTCGATGTCCTGGGTAACGGTTCCGCTCTTGGGATTCGGCATAAGTCCTCTGGGCCCCAGTACTCGTCCCAGTTTTCCCAGATCTTTCATGGCATCGGGGGTTGCCACCAGAACATCAAAGTCCAGCCAGTTCTCTTTTTCAATTTTCTGCAGATAATCTTCATAACCTACATAATCTGCTCCGGCTACTTTCGCCTCCTCGGCTTTCTCGCCCTTGGTAATCACCAGCACACGTACTGCCTTCCCCAAACCATGAGGCAGACTGACGGTACCGCGAACCGCCTGTTCGGCCCGGCGAGGATCTACTCCCAGGCGAATCGCTATCTCAACCGATTCATCAAACTTTGCCTGGGCAGTCTTCTTAATCAAATCTACCGCCTCATCCAGCGTATATTCTCTTTTCTCGATGAGTTTACTTAAATTTTCATATCTCTTGCTTCGACTTTTCATTGATACCTCACTTGAATTACTCAACTTCAATACCCATGCTTCTGGCTGTACCTTCAATGATTCGTTTCGCTGCCTCAAGACTGGCGGCATTCAGGTCCTGCATTTTTGTGGTGGCAATCTCTTCCACCTGTTTTGAGGTCACTTTCCCTACTTTATTCACGTTCGGTTCACCAGACCCCTTTTCCAGCCCGGCGGCTTTCAACAGCAGTGTTGATGCGGGCGGCGTCTTGGTAATAAAACTGAAGGACCTGTCCGCATAAACTGTGATAACCACGGGAATGATATAACCTACTTTGTCCTGTGTTTTCGTATTGAATGCCTTACAGAATTCCATAATATTTACACCATGCTGTCCCAGTGCCGGACCAACCGGTGGTGAAGGATTCGCCTGACCGGCAGGAATCTGAAGTTTGATATAACCTGCAATTTTCTTCGCCATAACAGTTCAACCTCTATTTCTCTAATTCTACCTGTAAAAAATCAAGTTCAACCGGTGTGGGTCTGCCAAAAATGCTAACCGAGACCTTCACCTTTTTCTTCTCTTCGTTTACTTCTTCTATGATTCCGGTAAAATCAGCAAAAGGACCATCGTTTACACGGATGGCATCTCCTACTCTGAAAGGCACCTCCACTCTCTCTATCTCAGTATCCTTACGCTCGACTTTCCGAAGAACTGCCTCTACTTCCTCAGGTTTTACCTCTGTTGGATGATTCCTGGGTCCCACAAAACTGATCACACCCGGAGTCTCCTGAACGAGGTGCTGGCTCTTGGTATCCAGTTGCATTTCGATGAGCAGGTAACCCGGGAAAAAAACCCGGTTTTTCAGACGTTTTTTACCTTCCCTCATCTCAAATACCGGCTCCGAAGGAACGATTATTCGTCCAAACTTTTCTTCAAGGCCCTTGAATTGAATTTCGTTTTCCAGATGAGCTTTTACCTTGGTTTCCTGACCGGAATAAACTCGCAACGTGTACCACTTTTTTTCTTCGTTATTCATCTTACCTTCATACATTAATACAGAATGTTAATAACGCGTGAAATAATTGTATCTGCGAAGAAGATGAACAAGGTAAAAAGCGCTGAAATAATGACCACGATCACCGTTGAATTAATTAGCTGATCACGTTCTGGCCATACAACCTTTTTCATTTCCACACGGACATCTTCAATAAACTGTTTCGCTTTTTTAATCATCTCACTTCTCTTTCATTGACATAAAAAAACTCATTAATTGGATTAAATGCAGGCCTGGAGGGACTCGAACCCCCAACCACCGGTTTTGGAGACCGGTGCTCTAGCCGATTGAGCTACAGGCCTGTGCCAATCAACGAGTTTTACCTCGTTTCTTTATGAATCGTATGTTTATTGCAGAATGGACAGTATTTCTTGAATTCCACCCTTTGCGGATGCAACCGTTTATTTTTGGTATTGGTATAATTTCTCTGTTTACACACTGTACATTCAAGCGTAATTATATCGCGCACGGTTGAACTCCAGATTTAAATGTTTATTCAATAATCTCTGTAACGACTCCGGCACCAACTGTACGTCCACCCTCCCGGATAGCAAATCGGAGTTCTTTCTCCAGTGCGATGGGTTTCAACAATTCTACTCTCATGTCCACGTTATCTCCCGGCATAATCATTTCCACGCCATCGGGTAGAGAAATACTGCCGGTAACATCAGTGGTTCTGAAGTAAAACTGCGGACGATAATTGTTGAAGAACGGAGTGTGACGGCCCCCTTCCTCCTTCTTCAATACATATACACGGGCCACAAATTTGGTATGCGGAGTAATCGATCCCGGCTTGGAAACGACCATTCCGCGTTCCAGTTCATCCTTTTCCACACCGCGGAGAAGCAGACCCACATTATCGCCGGCCATACCTTCATCCAGTAATTTCCGGAACATTTCAACTCCGGTTACCACAGTTTTCCGGTGAGCACCCAGTCCAACTAGCTCGACTTCTTCACCAACTTTCACTTTTCCGCGTTCAACACGGCCGGTACCTACTGTTCCACGTCCGGTAATGGAGAAAACATCCTCCACCGGCATCAGGAA
>JAFGSO010000543.1 GCA_016934605.1 Calditrichota bacterium
AACAGGTACCCGTTGATCAGAAAGGTTAAAGGAATACCTGTATATGCAGCGAGCTGGTAAATGGCTACCAGCATGGGATCATCTGAACTTCGCATGATATAGGCACCCACAAACAAATCCACGACAGGTAGCACCAGTGCGTATATAATATTCGTAATCAGCAGCACCCGCATATCCCTCGGCATACTGAGGAAGAAATCGTATTCTTTTCTGAGCTTTGGGATCGGGGCTCTTCTCATGGCTTATTTTAAGTGGGAAAGGATTTCGGTGATCGAGCATTCGGCCATGCAAATGACCTCGTCACTCGCACCGTAATAGATAGTCAGGGTATCGCCATTCACAAGCTGTCCGTTGGTAAAAATAACATTACCGAAAAACCCCGTCTTTTCATACGCTGCCGTGGGTTCCATGATGGCCTGCTCACTGCGGGCAAGTACCTTTGAAGGATTATCGATATCGAGCAGAAGCGCACCCAGACAATATCTGTTGTTGAGGTCCGCACCGTGATAGATCTCCAGCCAGCCTTCAGGCGTTCTGACAGGTGCTGCTCCTGCACCAAGTCGTGCACTGTCCCAGCTGTTTTCCCGGGTGGTGGCTATACACATGTGGTTTCCCCAGTGCAGCAGGTCCGGCGACTGGGCGATCCACATATAATTACCGCCAAGTTCAGGACTGCTGGGCCTGTGCAAAGCATAATACTTATCATGGATCTTCTCTTCGAAAATTGCGCAATCCTTATTGTGGGGAGAGAATATCATTCCCCGGCGATTAAAATTTTTCCAGTCTCTGGTAAAAATATACCCGACACCCACACCTTCAGGTGCCACTTTGGTATAGCTCAGGTGGTATCCACCGGCCATGGTGGCAACGCGACAATCCTCAATTCCGAAAGCCTCCTGCTCACCTTTGCCGAAAATGGGAGCATACCCGTCGGGCTCTGTAAAATGAATGCCGTCATTGCTGCAAACCAGCCGGAGATGAGACAGGGTGGTCAGATAATGATTTCCTTTATACTTGATTACACGGGGATCTGTAGCGTCCAGATCCGGATCATCCTTTTTGAAACGCATTATCTCAATACGTTCATCTGTCATGACAGGAAAGCTAACCTCATTTGCTGTCTGCTCCGGACGCTCGGCCACCCTTAACAACAGCCAGATTTTATTTTCAAACCTGAATACCCCCGGGTTCAGGAGACATTCGATTTTCATTCCCTCCGTACTGGGTTTGATATCGGCCGGTCTCAGAATGGGATTATGTATATGTCGTCTTGCGAGCTCCAAATCAGGTTTTATTATTCTTACAGGGTAAATTTCTGCTATTGGCACCTTTCCTGTTTCCTTCCTGTTCCCAAAAGTGTCTGCTGGAGTTCCAATCTGACAACGGCATGACTGTGACTTCTGACTCATTTCCCTGTAGTGAAACCGGTTAATTGCAAAATCTGTCTTAAATTGCATGTAAAAGGACAGGAGCCATTCATACTTCATCAAACGATACGACAAAAAGAAGGTCATTTCAGCTTTTACTGATCCTTATTTCATTCGCTTTTTTTACGGCGTATGGGAGCACCGATCCTACATGGATACCTTTGAATCTTAGCAGTGAGGATGGCCTGTCCAATTCTGCCATCACCTGCATTTATCAAGATTCCGAAGGATTCATGTGGTTTGGTACCTGGGATGGTTTAAACCAATATGACGGAATGAAAATCAAGGTATTCAAACCCGATTTCATCGATACTCACTCAATAAGCAACAATATCATCAGAAATCTTCTGGAAGATAAAAACCACAATTTATGGGTGGTTACCAGCAAGGACATCAACCGGTTCGTATCAAATACCCTGTCATTTGAATCCTATTTTTCAGGAAATGAGTACCTGCCTGTCAGTGAGCAAAACCTGAAGGCATGTATCGGTCCCGACACTACACTGTACGTTTCCCTGATGCGATATGGCCTTTATTATTATGATGAGGCAGGGGATACCTTCCTGGGAACGACGCTGCCCGGCATGTCAGATACGGAACAAAAAAACATTATCGGACTGGCATGCGGAAGTATGCATAAACTATACCTGCTGGGACAGGATGGGAGGGTATATGGCTATGAAAAAAAACCGGTCTTTAAGAAACTATATGAGAAGGATTTAGGTATTTACCAGGACCTGAATTTCGAAAAACATTGGTTTATTGAAGGTCACCAAGATACTTACCTGGCCATCGCTGTTGAATCAGGGGGGTTATTTATGATGCAGATGGAAACGGGTAAAACCATGACCATCCGTGAGCACGATGAAATATTTAATGTAACAACGGTAAACAGGAGCCAGGATCCCGAAGAATTCTGGGTGGGGACAGATGCAGGTTCTGTGTATAAATTATCCGTTAGCCGGACTCCTGCACTGAAGCTGATAGATGCATATATGTTCGACCTCTTTTCGAAAAAAGTTAAGATCTGGACCATTACAGAGACCGGCGAAGATCTTTTATGGATAGGAACCGATGGGAACGGGGTTTACAGGTATATCAGAAAGGGAAAACCTTTCTTTAATATTAAAAAGGGAAGCAGCGAATCCGGGTCATTGGGACATAATATAGTCAGATCGGTATACAAAGACAAAACCGGAAATTTATGGATTGGAACCCGCGGTGACGGACTGAATTTTATTTCTGCTCAAAACAACCGGCGGATATCCTACAATGTGAGCAACGGACTTTCTAATAATGCGGTACTCTCCCTGACTATGGATGCCCGTGAAAATCTCTGGATAGGTGTTGACGGAGAGGGTATTGATATGCTGGAACACGCTTCCGGAAAAATCTTCCATTTCCCGGCAGATTTTCAGAATGAGAGCGATCAGGAATTTGGTCATGTGTATTCAATTTGTATCGACGCTTTTGGGAGTATGTGGCTGGGGACCAGCGGATATGGAATTGTTAATATGGATGTTTACCGGAATAGCCAGGGACAATATGTACTTAAAAATTACCGGCAGATTAGATACAATCAGGAAGAGGGAGGATTGCGCAGCGACATTGTATATGCGATTATTGAAGAGCGTCCCAATGTGCTCTGGCTGGGAACCAGGGGAGGGGGGCTTCATCGTTTCAATAGTCTGACGAATACATTCGATTTGTTTTCTGTTAGAAATGATGAAGAAAAGAGATTCATTTACGATGATGTGCTCTCGCTTTGTATGGGCAGCAATCAGAAATTATGGGTAGGAACCAGCGGGGGACTGAGCGTGCTGAATCTTTCCTACAAACCATATCAGTTCATCTACTATTCTGAACGCAGCGGAATGCCCAATAATACGGTTCATGGCATCATGGAAGATGCTGCGGGAAATATCTGGATCAGCACCAATCAGGGACTGTCAAAACTGGTTGCAGCCGAAGAAGTTTTCCTGAACTTCAATAAAACCGATGGATTACAGAACTCCGAGTTTACCGATGGTGCCTTTTATAACGATACCGCATCCAATTTGCTCTATTTTGGTGGGGTAGACGGTTTGGATTGGTTCGATCCGCTGGAAATTGAACCGTCGGATAATTTTCCTCCGATCATCCTGAGCGAACTCAGACTGAATAACAGGCTGGTGATGCCTTCCGACTCAAGCTTAGTAATGAAAACCAGGCTAAATGCCACCCGGGAGATAGACCTGAAACACAACCAGAATTTCTTCAGTATATCCTTTAACACATTGAACTATTACAATTCGCAAAAATGCCAGTTTGCGTATTATCTGGAGGGATTTGACGATACCTGGAACAATGTGGGGAATCAGCGGACAGCCAGCTTTACGAATGTCCCCCCGGGAAAATACATTTTCAAAGTGAAAGCCACCAATGAAGATGGAATTTTTGGAGATGAAATTCGCGAAATTGCCGTGAATATCCATCCACCGTACTGGAAAACTGTCACAGCATTTATCGTGTATCTTTTAATTTTCGGATTGATCCTTTTTTATCTGATTCATTTTCTCAAACGCAGGTCCAGGGAGCGCAGGGAGGTGGAAATAGCAAAAATCGAGAAGACAAAAACCGAAGAAATAAACCGGTATAAGTTACAGTTCTTCACCGATATTGCACATGAATTCCGGACGCCGCTAACCCTTATACTGGCACCGGCCTCGGTCCTGGAAGAGAAGTTAAACGGGAAAAGAGTGCTGGGACATTACGCACGATCTATTTTTCAAAATGCCAGCAGACTGCAAAAACTGATCACTGAACTGATCGAATTCCGGAAAGTTGAAACCAGGAATGTGAACTTACAGGTGGGCAGGTACGACCTGGTACAATACATCTCCAGGCTGATTGAAGCGTTTGAAGTGTATGATAAACTGAATAAGGTAAACCTGGAATTTATATGTGCCGGACCCAAACTGGAGGCATGGGTCGATCCTGAGAAATTTGAGAAAATACTGTTGAACCTGGTAAGTAATGCCATCAAATATACCCCGGCAGGAGGGAAGGTGGAAATAGAACTGACAGAGCTGGAAGGACATTTTCAACTGACCGTGAGGGATACCGGTATAGGTATTCCACCGGAATACCTCGATAAAATTTTTGACCGTTTTTATCATCACGGGAGAAGCGTGCAGCATTTCAATAAGGCACAGGAAGGCAGTGGCGTCGGCCTTGCGCTTACCAGGGGACTCGTACAAATGCATAAGGGGACCATCACGGCGCATAATCTGCCGGGTGGAGGAAGCGAATTCCGGGTGGTAATCCCGAACAGAAAGGCGGATTTTGAAAATGAGCTTGCGGAAGATACCCGAAAACCCAGCAGGGAGAAGATTGCCATGAAGGTGGCGGAAGAATTCGAAACAGCGCACAATATGGAAATGAGTGAAGAAGTGATCGTGCCTGAGAACGATACACGGAAATACGCGCTGCTTGTGGTGGACGATAATTATGAAGTGTGCAGGCTGGTGGAGAGTCTTCTGGTAGATGAATATTTTATTTTCAAAGCCACGGATGGAAACAAGGCGCTGGAAATTCTTGGGAAAGAGTCTGTCGACCTGGTGATCAGTGATGTGTTAATGCCCAGGTTAGATGGGCTCGAGTTGACAAAGATCATTAAATCAGATATCAACACCAGTCACATTCCCGTAATTCTGTTAACGGCCAAGACGGAAATAGAGCACCGTATCAGGGGTCTTGAGGTAGGAGCTGATTCTTATATTCCCAAACCTTTTCACCCGCGCCATTTACGGGTTCGGATCGAAAAACTGATCGCCAGCCGGGAGCTGTTCCGTAAATCCTTCAGAGAATATAATGCATTCCAGTCCCGCTCGGAATTACTCAAGGGACTTTCTCCGGCCGACCAGAAACTCCTGACCGGTCTCATAGATGCTATCGAAGAAAAATTGTCTGATTCCGATCTCAATGCAGAATATCTTTCCGGCCATATGCTCATGAGCAAGACCCAACTCTACAGGAAAATAAAAGCCCTGACCGGCCTCACGCCTCATGCCCTGATAAACAACCTGCGGTTGAAGAAAGCTGCCTTTGAGCTTAAGCAGGGCGAAAAAAACGTTACTGAAGTTTTTTATGAAACAGGTTTTAACAGCCGTTCCTATTTCTACCAGGCATTCAAGGAAGAATTTGGGATTTCCCCGGGTAATTATGTCAAAAGTGATCGATGACGCTGAAGGCATTTGCAATTGGTGCGAAACAAAAACCAAACTTTTCTTGACATTTCATTGACATTTAATCTATTACTTCGTAATTTACTTAACTGAAATATACAAACCAGAATTCATATTTCAGGGTTATTTTTTTTACTTTCTGAAATAATGGTATTTACTTATCAAAAGATAGTAGTACTTCAAATTTTTGGATTGTACAGCCTCCTCTTATTTTCACAAAACC
>JAFGSO010000544.1 GCA_016934605.1 Calditrichota bacterium
GTCATGGCCTATCTGCACAAGGTTAAAATCAAGTTGATTTCCATCGGAAATGAAGAGGAATTTGGAGGTATCTTTGAATGGGAAGACCTGTTCGGTAGAGAATCCTATCCCATGGAGACCGTGTTTGATGATCTGGTGAAACTCGAAAAAAGCGTCATGATCGTACTGGCAGGTCCCATTGCTGCATCGATTATTAAATATGGAAAAAAAATCTGGACGGGCGAAGAGGATGCTTATGATCACGCCATGGAAATATTAAGCTGGATGGGATCTTCGAATGAATCAACTGAATTGCTTTTCAGATTATATTCAAAGCGCTGTGAATTGATTCTGAGATGTCCCGATGTCAGGTGTGTCCTTGAACAGTTCGCATCGATATTGTTCCAGAAAGAGCGAATTACAGGTGTTGAGGCTGAAAATAATCTGAAAGATCTTTTTGAGAAGGTTTAAAACAAAAATAGAACAAATTTATTATCTCAAAATTCCTTATCAGAATATTCTATATCATCAGATTTTTATCCACAGTTAGGTAATTCTGAACTATCATAGAATTTTGTGCGTATTGATTTCACGTCTGAAATTGGTGTGGCGGAGTTCGTAGTGAGTTGCCTTAAAAATAAATGTTGCATATTGCAACATAATTAGTTATTTTGTTACAAATGATAACAATGGGGTATGTATGAGTTCGGTAATTAGAATATCGGATCTTTTAGCCAGTGAAGCAAAAATTCGGTCCCGGGTGGAAAATCGATCCCTGCCCGGTCAGATTGAATATTGGGCAAAAATAGGGAAAATGGCCGAGGAAAATCCCGATTTACCATACAGTTTATTGAAAGAATTACTGATCGGTATTGAACAATTAGATAGCGGTGAAGGCACTGAATATCAATTTGGATGATAATTGTCAATGAAAATAATCCAGTCTCCCCTTTTTGCACGAAAGGCAAAAAAATTTCATAAAAACGAGAAATTAAAATTAGACATTATAATAAAAGATCTTGTTAAAGACCCAAAAAGCGGTCAGGAAAAAAAGGGGGATTTGAGAGGGATTTATATTCACAAGTTTAAAATGGGTACCATTGAATATCTTCTTGCCTATCGCATAAGAGAAGAGTTATCGGAACTGATAACTATTGGTACACATGCAGAACTATTATAAGGATTTAAAAAAATATCTCAGGACAAGAAAATAGCAGATGTCGAAATGGCATTAGCATATAATCCCGCAATCAAATTTGAATTCTATTATCGTTTAGAGTTTTTTTTATACAGTATTTAAGATTCGAAATTAGTTAATCTTCATAAAATTTCAAGACAGAAACAGAAGCATAGCGACTAGCGCGGAGTGCAGAGAGCAAATAATGAGATGAGGGAATATAAAAGGATTTGGGAGCAAATTTCCTTTCACAAGTTGACTAAATCAAATAAAAATAGAAAATTCAGTTGGATTTGAGGTTGCCTTTAGCAAGCTGTAAACGTCCTATATGCTAATTCGTGCCCGTTCTTGTAATTCAAGAACTTTTTTATGAATTTTTATCCCTGAACAACTGTTCAAAAAATGAAAAAACCCCAACATCCTATTGGGGCCTTTTCGAATGCTCCGGAGGAGGGATTTGAACCCCCAACCTAGTGGTTAACAGCCACCCGCTCTACCGTTGAGCTACTCCGGAATTTCTATTTTAAAGCGCGTCAAATATAACAGGAATCAATGGCCACTGCAAGATTTTTTTATTATTCTGGACTGTCACTTTCCAGCCTTTATATACAGAATTACTGAAAAAGTTCTCCCCTATTTCTTAAATAATTTAAATCGCATTTTGTAATCTGCTTCACTTTGTTGATTCATGAATTATTTTACATTTATCCAAAATTGAGGTGCCGGAGATCTGAGTATGTTCTTTCCCCTTGCACTGCTTCTGATACTGCTGGTATCACCAATTGTTTTACTTTTACTCAGCCGCTTCCGGCCAAAATGGCTAGAATTCCTGAAAGCAAAATTCATAATAGAGTTTACGATCCTGAATACCAATATTCTGATCGCTCAGACCAGAATCAAAAAGCTTTTCTCTTCCTAAGGCGGGGCGTTGTCGATTGAAGTGACCGGATTCATGGATGAAGCCGTCACTTCAATCCGCACCCGCCACGAATATCAATCCTCACCTTTCTCCTTTTGATCAATGTATATGCCCTCATAATCAAAATCATCATCTGGTTGATATCAGGTAGTATCACACCTAGTGGAAATTAACTAAAATTATGTGAAACATGACAAGAATTGTTGCGTAAACGAAAATACAACGCCTCCAAAAACCACCGGTATTTCACGGAAAGATAACCGGTGGTTTTTTTATAATTCGAATGATCGCACCTGTTCAATTTTCCCTGTTTCATCCTGCTTATCCTGTCACTAGATGAAATAGGTGTATTTTAAAAAAAAGATATTATAGAGAAAAAATCAAATTTGAATAATGGGAGTGGCTAAAAAAAGGTAATATTCAATTTAATAATACTTCCTGATAAATTCTCTTAATCTTTTACTGTCTTTAATTACCAGAAACAGATTAAAGAGGATGATCAAAATCAACAAACCCAATATAATGATAAGTATTTCCCCTGAAAACACCTTGTGAAACCTCCATGTTTCATTCATCAAATAAAAACAAACATAATCCTTTTCCAGTTAAAATGACGTTATTTAAATCACATATATTTAAAACTTAATTTTTGTTACGAAAATTTTTATTTCATGGTAACATCCAACATCAATCAGCGTAATTTTTCTTCACTGGAAGTGAATTTATTCCACGAAAACATTTCAGTAACCATGATAAACAATAAATAAAGACCTGCTCTGAGATCGGAAATTTAAAATAGTGCTTTACTCTTATAAGTGAAAAAGTTATTATTTTTATGACTTCACCGGAAGGAGACTTTAAATGAATTATTACAAAGTATTATCAACAATTCTGAGCTTTTTGACAATTCTTTTTATCCAGACGACAAACCTGTTCGGCGATGAAAAACAGACCATCACGCCGGAAATCCTGAATGAAATCAAAACATCGGTCACCATGGATGCTGATAATCGCGCGATGATGAATGCCGTCACCAATAATGATATTAAAAAATTGGCCCTGAATCGCAACAGCCTTGAAAAACTGGATCATTATTTTGCACACCGCATTAAAACCGGTGATGTGACCGACCAGAAATCGTCCGGCCGATGCTGGCTGTTTACCTCGCTGAATGTTCTTCGACCCGCCATTATTAAAAAATATAACATGAAGGATTTTCAGTTTTCCGAAAATTACCTGTTTTTCTGGGATCAGCTGGAAAAATCGAACCGCTTCCTGGAATCGGTTCTTTCCAGCTTAGATAAAGAAGCTGACGACCGTTTTATCCACTGGCTTTTTAAAAGCCCTGTGGATGACGGAGGCGTCTGGAATATGATGGTAAGTTTGATCCATAAATACGGAGCGGTCCCCAGGAAGGCCATGCTGGAATCACATAGCAGTGAGAACACCCGGATGATGAATCGCCTGATCAACCGGAAACTGCGTGAAGGTGGGTATGAACTGAGAATTATGTATCAAAAAGGCACGAAAACTGACCAGCTTCAAAAACATAAGATTAAAATTCTGAAGGATGTTTATAAGATTCTTCTCATTTCTCTGGGCGAACCCCCATCTGAATTCACCTGGCGTTATGAAGACAAGGATGGTGTTATTCAGCCTGAAAAAACCTATACTCCCATGAGTTTCGCCGAGGAATTTGTACTGGAAGATCTGGATTCATACATGATGATGATGAACGATCCGTCCAAAGAATACAATAAACTGTATGAAATTGAACTGGATCGTAACGTCTATGAGGGAAAAAACTGGACTTTTGTAAATCTGCCGGCTGATGCCTTGAAAAAGTTTGCCAAAAAATCGATTCTGGCCGATGAACCCATGTATTTTTCCTGCGATGTGGGTAAACAGTTGAATGATGATGAGGGATATCTGGCTCTGAATATGTATGATTATGAATCGATGTTTGGAGTAAAATTCGGAATGGATAAGAAGGCCCGAATCCTGACATTCGACAGCGGTTCTACCCATGGTATGGCCCTCATGGGAATAGATACTACTTCCGATGGAAAACCTTCAAAATGGCTGCTGGAGAACAGCTGGGGCAAGGACAGAGGTGAAAAGGGTTACCTGACCATGACCGATGAATGGTTCAACGAATATATGTTCAGACTGGTGGTTCATAAACGTTTCGTATCCGACGAAGTTCTTCAGATCCTGACCCGGAAACCAATCGTGCTGCCGCCGTGGGATCCGGCATACTAGGAGGGTATGAGGGAATATGGATATAGGGATATAGGGGTAAATTCTAAATTCTAATATCTAAATTCAAAAATTAACCTGATAATTAAAGAAATATTCAACATTATCAACATAATAGTAAGAATAGGTAGCTCTAAGGATCAAGACCTATACCTTATACCCTATACCCTATACCCCTATCCAAGTACTAACTCCAGTTTGTTCAGCAGCTGGTGGATCTCTGAGATGGTATTGTAATGGACGGCGCCTACACGAATCATACCGCCTTTTGTTTCCAGGCCGAGGTGTTTTATCACTTCAACCGCATAATAATCGCCGTCCCACACAAAAATATTTTCCTCTCCCAGCTTCCGGGCGATCTCAGCCGGATGCTGGTTCTCGACTTCAAATGATACCGTGGGGACGCGCTCGGCAAGCGCATTCAAATCAGTAATTCCATGAATTTTTACTCCCTTAATCGCCTGAAGGTCGCTGATGAGCTCCCGGCTGAGCGATTTTTCATAATCCCTGATTGCCAGCATAGCTGCATGAAGATTTTTAGTGTTTTTTGAACCGGTATAAAGATTCGGAACATATTCCTGTCCCATAATCTCCCCCACCCATTCCAGATATTCTAGCGCGCCCAGTGTACCGGCCTGTCCCTCATGCGATTGTGTGCCTGTTTCGAATTTTCCCGGCGGTTTATCATCAGCAGGTCGTACTTTATAAGCAGGCAATTTTTCTAACAGCTCTCCCCTCCCCCACAGAATTCCCTGATGGGGACCAAAAAATTTATATGCGGAGCAAACCAGAAAATCACAGTCCAGATCCTGTACATCCGTTACTCCGTGGGGGACATACTGGACTGCATCCACATA
>JAFGSO010000545.1 GCA_016934605.1 Calditrichota bacterium
CTTCAATTGTCCACGTCTCATTTTGGTATAAAAGGGAGTTCCCGGTTCAAAAATCAGGGTATAACAGGAAATGTGTTCGCTCTGCAGTAAAACTGCCTGATCCAGGGATTTTTTGAAACACCGGGGATTCAGGCCCGGAAAAGCGGTCATCAAATCGATATTGATATTCCTGAATCCGGCATCCCGGGCAGTGTTGAAACTTTCCAGGGCAACCGCTGCAGTATGGATGCGTCCCAGGAACCGGAGATCGTTATCATCGAAAGACTGGACACCCATGCTCAGACGGTTAAAACCGGCTTCCCGAAGTTCATCGAGAATTTCCCGGTTCACTGTTCCAGGATTCGCTTCAATAGTAATTTCAGCTGTCGATTCTATGGCAAAGTGGTTTCTCAGGGTCCGAAAAATCTTTTTCAGTCCGGAAATTGGAAGAATAGTTGGGGTCCCCCCGCCAACATAAACAGTATCGAAAATAAAATCCCTGAAATTCGAGCCGGTCAGCTGAATTTCCCTGATGAGGGCCCGGATGAAGTCATTATACAGGGTTGTATCCGTTTCAGA
Organism: Calditrichota bacterium; assembly: GCA_016934605.1. Classification (GTDB taxonomy): domain Bacteria; phylum Calditrichota; class Calditrichia; order RBG-13-44-9; family RBG-13-44-9; genus RQOF01. The sequence continues at coordinate 559 of JAFGSO010000545.1, forward strand.
ATAAAAATCGCAGTAACCACATTTCTTCTGGCAAAAAGGAATATGGATATAAATACCGGCGTAAATCATAAGAATTAGCGAATGACCATGGCCAGGCGGTTCCAGCGGATTTTACTGAACATTCGGTAGCCTGGCATATTCGAATTCCATGAAAGATAGATGATTAAAGGTTTTCCTACAATATTTTCAGGCGGTACAAAGCCCCAGTCCCGGCTGTCTGAGCTGTTATCCCGGTTATCTCCCATCATGAAATAGTGATTTGGAGGAACAGTAATGGGACCGAAATTGTCGCGGCTTCCCAGTCCATCCTCAAAAACCGGATAACTTCTGTCATACCGGCTGAAAATATTCGGATCCGAATGTTTGAGTTTTGGAGGTATGGGAAAAGGATCTCCGTCAACAAAAAGACGTTTGTTAATGATTTCCACCGTCTGGCCACCAGTGGCCACACAGCGCTTGATATATTCATAATGGGGATCTTCAGCATAACGGCCAAGCCGGGGATCGTAGGGATAACGGAATACAACAATATCATTTTGTTCCGGAGGTGCAATTCTCGGGAAGCGAAACCAGGGAACATCAAATCCTATTTCTGTGAAGGGAATTCCAATCCAGTGTGGAGTTTGAGCACCGTAATAAAACTTATTAACCAAGAGAAAATCCCCGATCAGTAAAGTGTCCTCCATGGAACCTGTCGGGATCTTATATGCTGCAATCACAAATTGTCTTAAGATTAACGCGGCTACTATGGCTATGAGAATAGCTTTTACCGATTCCCAGTGTTTCGTTTTCGCTTTCAAGAAAAAATCCTCCGTCTGTCAATTCTTCCAATAACTTTTATCGTTTTTATGGCCGTTAAGTTTCAAGAACTGGAAAAAATAGAGGTATATGGTATAGGGATATATGGTATAAGGAAAAGGGGAAAGGGAAAATTCAATAAATTTACAACATCCACTAACTTCACCCCGTTTGCCCTAAATACTTCTATACCTTTATTTCCATATATCCTTATACCCTTATTCACTTATACCCTTATACCCTTATTCCCTTATTCCCTTATTCCCTTTATATCCTTTATACCCTTATTCCCTTATTCCCTTATTCCCTCCCTTCATCCTCGATCTTACATTTCTAATCCGCCGAGAGTACCGCCAGGAACGCTTCCTGTGGTATTTCTACCCGGCCGACCTGCTTCATTCTCTTTTTACCTTCTTTCTGTTTTTCCAGTAGTTTTCTTTTACGTGTAATATCTCCCCCGTAACATTTTGAAAGAACATTTTTTCTGAGGGGTTTTATTTCTTCCCGGGCAATGACTTTATGGCCTATGCTGGCCTGTATCACCACTTCAAATAATTGTCTTGGTATAAGCTTTCTGAGTTTATTGCATAGTGATTTTCCCTGTTCATAGGATTTTTCCTTGTGGACGATTACCGATAGTGCATCCAGCGGTTCACCATTAATCAGGATATCCAGTTTCACAAGATTTGCCTGGCGGTAACCTATGAATTCATAATCAAGTGATGCATATCCCCGCGATACCGATTTCAGTTTATCAAAGAAATCGAAAATAACTTCTGAAAGCGGGAATTCATATTCAATATCAGCCCGGGAAGGATCTATGTAGGAGGTGTTTTTTAGAATCCCGCGGCGTTCGCTGGCAATTTTCATGACGTTACCAATATAATCCGGAGGAGTCACGATCTGTGCCCTGATATAGGGTTCTTCAATGACATCAATTCGGATTGCATCCGGCATCTTCTGCGGATTTTCAATTGTCAGAATCTCTCCGCTGGTAAGGGTCACCCGGTAAACGACATTCGGTGTGGTCATGATAATATTCTGGTCAAATTCCCGCTCCAGACGCTCCTGTACGATTTCCATATGAAGCAAACCCAGGAATCCGGCACGGAAACCGAATCCCATCGCCGTGGAAGTTTCCGGTTCGAACTGGATGGCAGAATCGTTTAAAGCCAGCTTTTCCAGTGAGGATCGTAAATCTTCAAATTCCTGACTCAGTACCGGATAGATGCCACTATAAACCATCGGCTTCACTGCGCGGTATCCGGGAAGTGGTTTTGAGGCGGGATTTTTATCGTGTGTTACTGTATCACCCACCTGGATATCCCGCACATTCTTCGCACCGCAGATGAGATATCCAACTTCTCCGGTGGAAAGTTTTTCGCTCCGGACACGCTTCAGGCGGAAAGTCCCCAGTTCCTCCACCTCGAAGGTCTCACCTGATGCAAAAAAACGTATCCGGTCCTTTACTCTTATCTCGCCCTGATAGACACGGATTAACGCAATGACTCCGCGATAATTGTCAAAACTGGAATCAAAGATCAATGCTTGAAAGGGCGCTTTTGAATCTCCTTCGGGAAACGGAATTTTGTGAATAATGGCTTCTATGATTTCTTCCGTACCAACTCCGGTTTTGGCACTGGCAAGAATAATATCGGATTCCTCACAGCCAATCAATTCCATAATCTGATGTCTGGTGGATTCAACCTGGGCACTGGGGAGATCAATTTTATTGATAACCGGAATAATGACCAGGTCGTTTTCTACGGCATGATAAAGATTGCTGATAGTCTGGGCTTCTACCCCCTGCGAGGCATCCACCAGCAATAGGGCACCTTCCGCCGCTGCCAGACTGCGGGAGACCTCGTAGGAAAAATCGACATGACCCGGTGTGTCGATTAAATTGAAAATGTAACTGTTCCCATCAGTATGCTTGTAGTTCATGCGGATGAAATGTGCTTTGATGGTGATTCCCCGCTCCCGTTCGAGATCCATAGAATCCAGAACCTGTTCCTTTAATTCTCTTTTGCTGAGCGTGTGGGTATACTCCAAAAGACGGTCTGCCAGAGTCGATTTTCCATGATCGATGTGGGCAATAATGCAGAAATTACGTATATTTCCGATACTCATTTATTCCAGAACTCACTTATTTCAAATTCAAACCTAGAAATATACCTCTTTTACGGTATCATGTCAATTCCATTGGCAAAAGCCCCCTTTGGGAAGATGAAGGAAGGGAATAAGGGTATAAGGGTATAAGGGAATAAGGGTTTAAGGATATATGGATATAAAGGTATAGAAGTATTTAGGGCAAATGGGGTGAAGATAGTGGATGTTGTAAATTTATTGAATTTTCCCTTTTCTTTGCCCTTTACCTATACCTTATACCTTATACCTTATACCCTGCTCTTCACCTCAGTTCCCTGATGCGCACTTCGGTTTCCTTTTGATCCCCCATGAGCTTCAGCAGCTCATTGACATCGGTGTTTCCATAGTGATAAGGATAAAGGATATCCGGATGAAACATTTCAGTGGCGTCCGTGACCATCTCCGGGGTCATGGTATAAGGAAGATTCATGGGCAGAAATGCAATATGAATATTGGATAAATTCTTCATTTCCGGTATGTTTTCTGTATCGCCGGCAACATATATTTTTATCCCGCCATATTTGAGCAAATAACCATTTCCAACTCCTTTTGGATGAAACGGCTCCCCATTATCCCTCAAATGTTTGATATTATATGCAGGAACTGCATCGATAGCAATACCCAGGATCTCCAGACTGTCTCCGTTTTCCATAACAGTTACATCCTGAAGCTTTTCTGCACAAAGTGCACTGCAGATGATCCTCGTTTTTTCTGTTCTGATATGACCTACAGCTTCAGGATCAAGATGATCTCCATGATGATGTGTTATCAGGATTAAATCGGCTTTCGGCATTTCCGAATAGTCTGCATAGCGGCTCACCGGATCTATATGAACAATTTTTCCCTCTACATTGAACATCAGGGTTCCGTGACCGATGAAGGTCAATACGATATTACCGGACTCTGTCTTTATGGTATCGGATTGGAAAGATTGCTGAGCAACCGCAAAGGCAAGCAGTCCCAGATTTAACAGAATAATAAGTAATTTATTCATATCATTACTCTCCTTTTCTATGATTTATTTTTTCCGGTAATTTTTCATAACTTGCTTTATCATTTTTCCGAATTCTTTGTCCCTTTTACGCCTGTCGAAATAACTCATCTGATAAAAAGCGGATTCCCGCTGAACCTTCATAAAATTTTTATAGCGTTCCTCCTCAATTTCTCCATCACGAACAGCTTCGACAACAGCACACCCTTTTTCATGGGTATGGCTGCAGTCTGAAAAACGGCATCTTTGAGCCACTGTAAAAATGTCCTCAAATGTTTCCGCGAGTCCGCTGTCAAGTCCAAAAGCGGCTATTTCCCGCATTCCCGGAGTATCGATGAGTATACTGCCATTGTCCAGCCGGATCAGCTGGCGTCGTGTGGTAGCATGGCGGCCACGGCCATCTTTTTCACGGACCTCTTTCACCTCAAAACGCTCTTCACCCAGCAGACGGTTAATAAGAGTTGTTTTACCCACTCCCGAGGAGCCCAGCAGACAGCAGGTTCTGCCCGGTAACATTTCACCGAGCACGCTTTCCATCCCTTCACCGTTAACATTGCTGTAAAATATATGCTTTATTTCGTGACCGACTCGGGATAAAGCCGCTGTTTTTTCACTTCGCTCCTTTTCGCCAATCAAATCGCTTTTGCTCAGCAATATTACCGGTCGAACACCCCCATCATTCACCGTAACCAGATATCGTTCCAGACGATTCAGATTAAAATTGGAATCAACAGACTGAATGATGAAGGCGGTATCCACATTCGCAGCTACCAGCTGGTAGTTAACCTTTTTACCCGGATCTTTTCTTTTCAATAGTGTTTTTCGGGGAAGAAGATCATGGATTATAGCCAGTGTACCTCCGTTAAAATACTCAACTACCACCCAGTCACCAACAGTCGGGAGATCCAGTACAGATTCTGATCCGTACAAAAATTTGCCGGTCAGTTCGGCATTTATTTCAGTTTCTCCATTATGGACCATATAGCTGTTTTTATCAACGCTGGTAATCCTGGCGGGGCTGAAATCACTGGCGGAGTATTGCTCCATCCGGCTCTGAAACCATGGATCAAAACCCAGATTGATTATATTCATTTCAAAAAAATCCCTAAAAAAATTGCTTAGGCTGACTGAGAATCCGCGGTTTATCCGAACAACATCTGATGCCGGGTCAAAATTCTCCGGGCTGTTTCAGAACCTCTTCAAAGAATTGCCGGAGATCCTCACCTGCCTTTGAGTCAGGCAGGTTCTCCGAATGGAAGAAAACGGTGGTTTTTTCATTCCCGGGGAAACCCCCGCAGCTGACCGGATGAAAAATTTTCCCCTTCTGCCGGCCGGCAGCTTATTCTTAAATGTGAATCCTGGTTGAAGAAGCTTATTCTTTTTTAAACGGACTTTCTTGTCACAGATGCGTTTTTTTCTGAAGCAGCCAGAGCGCACCTTCCAGCTTCTCATCAATAATCCGGCAGTCTTCCTGCTGTCTGCTGATATAAGCCTCGATATCCTCAGCCAGCTCGGGATGGATTTCTTTTAATTCACTGCCACGGTTCTTTATTTTCCGGAGATATTCTTCATTTATTTTCAAACTCACTCCTGTTGTGTTTACCTCCTGGATCAGGTGATCTCCGAATCTGGTCAGTTCTTCTATTGATTCCTGATGTGTTCTGTAGTGTTCATATCCGATGCGCTGAAGCGATTTTTCATTTTTCAGAAATCCGTCATCTATAACCATATAACCTCCACTCCGGATCTGAGTCCGCATCTGGGCAACGGTATTTTTCAGAGAACCGAAAATCCCTCCGAGGGAGGCCAGAATAACCAGATCAAAATCTCGGGATTCCCTGACATATTCCAGGATGTCTTCTTCCCTGAAAATACAGAGATTTCCCACCTTATATTCTCTTGCTTTCTTCCTGGCCTCTTCCAGGAAAGCAGGCATAATGTCAATCCCGGTGACCTGGAAGCCAAGATTGCTCGCCAGCTGGACTGATACTGCTCCCTTACCGCAACCAAGGTCCAGTACCCGGGTATTTCCGGAGTCCAGGTGAAGCGTCCTGGTCATCTCAAGTATCTCATCC
>JAFGSO010000546.1 GCA_016934605.1 Calditrichota bacterium
ATCATGGATGTTCAACATGGTGTTTTTATAAAAATTCTGTTAGGAAACATGGGAATTTTAAAAAGGCAATTAATCAACAAGAACTAAATAAATAACCAACAGAAATATTTAAAATTTTGTATCTATTCAGCTATCATTTTTCAACCAGGGCAAATTGTTACGGAGTGCGAGAATTGAAACACAGGCCATCATACTCAGTATGTGTCACTAATCGGTAAACTGACCCCTTTATTCTCGGTATGTTGACCCCCTGATCATTTGAAAATTATTATCACTAAATTCATGTTTATTTCAACCTCCTTCTGTAACTTTTTCCTGGTATTTTCATGATATGAGAGTTATGAAATAACCTGTCAATTAATGCAGAGCTGATAACCGGCTCTGAGAATAATTCATCCCAGTTTTCGATAGGCCGATTACTGGTAATTATAATCGATCCATTTTCATATCGTTCTGAGATTATTTCATTCAAAATATTTAAATACTGATTTGTAAAGGCAGTCATGCCCCAATCATCAAGAACAAGGATATCCGGTTTGATATACATATTCAATTTCTTCTGATAGCTTCCATCAGCTTTTCCGCTGTAAATTGTATCAAGCATTTTTTCTGTTCTTGTGAATAAGACTTTATAACCGCGGCAACATGCTTCATGCGCTATGGCCTTTGAGAGAAATGTTTTACCTACTCCAGTTGGTCCTTCAAAGATCACATTCTCTGATTTTGAAATAAAAGTGCATGAAAGGAGATTCATAATTTTCTGTCTGTTGATATGAGGATTAAAATTGAAGTCAAAATCCGTTATGCGCTTGTATCGCCCGAGCATGGCTTTTTTTATTGCCAGTTTCTTTCTGTTTTGTTCCCGTCGATCAACTTCATCCTGCATAAGAATCAGCAAATAATCAATATAACTCATGTGAGTATCAATAGCGTCTTTTGTACGTTGCTCGATATTTTCCAGGACTGCATGCAGTCTCAATTTTTTTAAGTTATTTTTAATTTGAGAATTAGTTTCCATATTTTGCCTCCATAAGTATTTCCTTGATATTTCTTGCATATTCCGAGTTCAGGTTTTTAATAGATGATTCCTCTTCAAATAGGAATCCCTGCTTGTCCAGTTCTTTTTCCAGAATATTTTTTATTCCTGCGTAAGTATAATTCCCGAAGTACACAGCCCGTTTACACGCAGCCTCAAGACGGGCTTTCCCATACTTTTTCTGCATCCTGATGATGTTTTGAGCGCTCCGTAAATTACGTATGGCTCCGTTATGCAGTAGTTCATCAACAACTTTTAACGTGTTATGTCCAATATTCAGGGCATTTTCCATGCAAAACTGTGAATCCATTTTCATGTAACTGTACTCATCCGGTGGATAATGTTCCATTTTTGTCCTGCGTTTCCCGGGGCTGCCTGGAATATGTACGGCTATGAGCTCAAAAGCATCGTTAAATACAGCAATTTGGGAGGTTGTCTTTCTGGCCAGTACCCTTTGCCCCCGATATTCATAGGGAACACTGTAATAGGCTTTATCAAACTGGATATGGATATCCCTGTATACTTTTGGTTCCTTGTAAACAGGAATCTCAAATCTATCCGTATTTAAAGCGGTTAACGCCTGTTTTTCGTATGTGTGGAATAAATACTCCGGTTTTTGTCGTGTCGTTCCATGAATTCGTACCCGTGCAGTATTTTTGTTCCATTCTGAAAGCTGTTGGTTTGCATCGGTAAAATCTGAGAATGTTCTGAATGGAAGAAAATTATTTTTTACGTATTTTACACCGGATTCTACTTTTCCCTTGTGTTCAGGGGTTCCCGGCAGGCATGGATCGATCTGAAAACTATAATGTTTTGCCATATCAGCATAGCTGCGGTTGGCAAGAGGATTCATATAGGCCGCTTTGATAATTGCACTTTTTAAATTATCAGGTATGATTATTTTAGGAACTCCTCCAAAGTATTCAAATGCATTCACATGGCACTGACACCAGGTGTTGATGTTCTGGTTCCTTACAATTTCAAAATATGTGTCACGGGAATAACAAAGGACCATTACAAAGATCCAGGCTTTAGACATGGTTTTCGTTTGGCGGTCATATATCATTCCTATATATCCAAAATCTACCTGGGCGTATTCTCCTGGTTTTGTTTCGATTCTGAACACCGGGTCTTCCCTGGTATTTTTATATTTTGATACATACCGAAGAAGTGAAGAATAACTTCCTTCAAATCCATTTTCATTTAATTTCCTTATTAAAACGATATAATTACCACATTCATCAGACAATCTATTGATCAATTCCCGGTTGTTTTCCAACCACCCAAAATTTTTTGAATATCGTTCACCTTTGCGAATTTCCGAGAATCGGGTCATTATTCCCGAAATATCGGATTGGATATCCGGATTGTTTTCCAAAATCCTATTTAAAATTGTTCGATATTTTTTAATGGTATTTTTTGAGATCTTTTGTTGTCGTGCAATTTTCTTTATAGGTAGGCCTGCTAACAAAGCTACCACTACATCTTTTAATCTGTACATATTTAACTCCCTGTTTGCCATTTTTCCTCCTTATTTCAGAAGGATTCATGATTTTTAGCAGGGGGTCAACATACCGAATTTCAGGGGGTCAGATTAGCGAATTTGTGGGGGTCAATTTCATGGAAATTGACA
>JAFGSO010000115.1 GCA_016934605.1 Calditrichota bacterium
ATATTTCATTTCCAAGGTGCCATTAATAGTAAATGTGGCAAATCCTGCCGTGGCAGCAAAAACAACTCTCGCACCAATATTGTCAGGAAAAGCCTGATCGATGGTCACATTATTGAGAGTAATCGGCAGAGCTGAACCCAGCGTCTGAATGGCCCCACCTCCACCATTGAACCGTATCAGACTTGTTCCTGCATTGAATGTACCGCCGGAGATGGTAAAATTTCCTCGAAGGGTGATGTTTGATGAACCACAATTTAGTGTTCCCGTTCCTCTTAAAGTAAGATCTCCAACAAAAGTACGAAAACCAGAACCAAGAATAAGTGAACCACCAGATACGTCTGTCCTACTGAGTACAGTAAAGAAAAATGTTGATGCATCAAAGGTACCGTCTGAGATAGTCAGCGAGTCTATAGTAGCATTAACATTTAGTGTTACTGTAAATCCGCTACTGTTGGCATCCAGAATTACATCATCATTGGATCCTGGCACTGATTCACCCCCTGTTCCTCCCGAAGTAGCACTCCATATCGCTGTATCATTAAAATTTCCGGTTCCCACAAGGTAACGCTGATCTGCCAGCACTGAACTCGCTGAAAAAACCAGTACAATCAAAAAAACTGTCCAAAAAACTGAAAAGACCTTGTTATCAATTTTCATAGTGCCCTCACTGCATATTTTAAAAGTCTAAGTATCCTCAATCCCTGTAAATTTAGATGACTCTGTTTCCCGAAAGTCACAATTCCGGCGCAATCAGCCTTCCTCGCCCCATCTCAGCAAATCCGAGAGGCCGCGCCTGGGCTGGGTGGCCGGAGAAAATGCTTCCATTAAACGTTGCTTTAAGCCTTCCTCGGTCAATCCCCTGGTCAGAACTCCGTTTTCTGCCAGTGAAATCATCCCGGTTTCCTCGCTTACCGCCAGAACCAGCGCATCGGATTGCTCCGATAATCCAAGGGCCGCCCGATGCCTCATCCCCAGCGAGGGATCCAGCTTGGGATTTTCGGTTAGCGGCAGCTGACACTTGGCGGCAATCAGCACGTCATTCTGAATAACCACCGCCCCGTCATGCAAGGGGGAGCGGGGATTAAAAATGGACAGAATCAGAGCCTTGCTCAACTGCGCCTGCAAATCGATACCGGTTTCCACCACGCTGCGAATGCCGGTATCCCTGATAAAAACGATTAATGCACCAAAATTTTTCCTGGAAAGCTCAGCAATTGCTCCAACAATATCATCCACAATCTTCTGAGAGGAAACCTGAACAATCTGACGCAGAATCGGAATTTGTCCCAGATACAGCAGAAGCCTGCGAAATTCCGGCTGAAAAATAATGACGAATGCGATAACCCATACCGTCTTCAAATTGGCAAATATCCAAGTGCTTCCGCTCATATTTAAAATTTCGGCAATAATCGATACCAGAATAATAAACAGCAGACCGATCATCATCCGGGCAGCTATGCTCCCTTTCAGAAACTGGTACAGCTTATAAAAAATGTAGGCAACCAGCACAATATCCAAAACATCAATAATCGATATGGACAGGAAGCCTATTTTAAAGAGCATAACTTAACCTTTATGAAGTATCATCGCCGGAATGAACAAATACTTGAATATTTTGATAAAAGTTCTCACAAAAATCTGGTGAAAAATATGTATCTGTATTATTCAGTTTTTCAAATTTAACCTATAAAAATATAATATCAAAATGTTAATTATATGAGACTTAAAAATTTTTTCCCTGGCGGATTTTCTGGACAATCCGAAGGGTTTGCTTCATTTCCGGAACATCATGGACTCGCAAAATACTGGCCCCGTTAGCAACAGCCATAACCACTGCAGCTGCCGTCCCCATCAACCGCTGATCCGCATCAGCCCCCAAAGCCTTACCAATGAACGATTTACGGGAAGGTCCAACCATAAGCGGATACCCGAACACCCTCAATTCCCGCAACCGGCGGAGCAGTTCATAATTGTCACCATACCTCTTTCCGAATCCCAGCCCCGGATCGATGATCAACTGCTCAATACCTGACTTCCCGGCAAATTCAATCCGCTCCTGAAAAAAAAGATGTATCTCTTCCATTAAATTTTCATAGCTGGGATTCTCCTGCATATCCCGGGGAGTACCCTGCATGTGCATGAGTATCAGCGGACAGTGATGACGGGCAACTGTTTCCGCCATGGCCTCATCCCTGCGGAGCCCGGAAATGTCGTTAATAATATCAGCCCCCTCCTCCAGTGCCCGGCGGGCAATTTCTGCCTTGTAGGTATCCACCGATACCGGAATATCCAGCTGCCGCTTCAGCTCCTGCAAAACCGGAAACAGCCTCTGCCATTCCTCCTCCTGACCCACCGGCACAGCACCCGGCCTGGTCGATTCGGCACCGATATCGATAATGTCCGCTCCGGCCTCCTGCATTTCCCTTGCATGGTCTATGGCTTCTTCAGGGCGTAAAAAAAGCCCTCCATCCGAAAAAGAATCAGGCGTAATATTCAGTATTCCCATCAGCAAAGGAGCATCGATCCGCCATATTTTCC
>JAFGSO010000547.1 GCA_016934605.1 Calditrichota bacterium
CCCACTTGGATATGAATTGAAGCGATGCAAGACTCGTCGCTGCCGGAACGGACTGTTGCTGACGCAACTGTTCAAACGGCCTACATTTCGATATTCCATCGAATTATTGAGGGAATCCAATTTTGCTATCGAATCAATTTCGACACAGAGTATTGCTGATCTTCTTCACCTATATGATGCCAGATATAATTCGGTAACACGCCTTCGACGGGCTTCGACAGTAAAAAGCTGGTTGAAATGGATTTGTATGAATGTACGGTTTGATGGATAGCAGAAGAAAAATGGATGGATATATTGTGAATTATCTACGCAGCAATTTGTGAGACAACAGAATCCAAAAAAAAATTTGTCTGTATTTACTTTCTTTTCTGTATTCGTTCTTCAAGCTCGTCGCAGAGTTTCATGATGGCGTCGCCTTTCTCAACGAGTTATTTCTTAAATTACCTTATCAAATAATTAGATCTAGATATCTTATCAAAATATATAAATACTATAGTTGAGATAAGGTATTTTGATAATATGAATCCAATCACATTACCAAGTATTATGGCCAAACAACAAGGTCGAATCCTATATATCTGTAAAATTCCTGCGGCTATATTGTCGGATCTTTACAATCAGGGGACTATCGCAGTCGATGTTTGGAGTTCAACGCACCAGGAGGGTTATCAACGACAACCAGTAATTACCAGAGCCCGGAAATTTGCAAAATTTATTGCAAATAATGGTATAAGCCCAACTTCGATTTTATTGTATCAGCGCGATACATCAAATGGAGTGATATTTAAAGATAATTCACTTGTCATTCCGAATGCCGGGAAAACAGACAAACCACTACTTTATCTAGTCGATGGACAACATAGAACGCTTGGTATTGCTGAAGGATACAGCCAGGATTATTTTAAAAAAGATACAGAACTTGAATTTCCAGTTACAATTCTGGTTACTGATGGAGAAATCGATCCAATAATAGAAGAAGCAACACAATTTGTTACAATCAATACCGAACAAAAAAGAGTAAGAACGGATCTGGCAAGTCAACAGTTACTGAAGATCCGTTCAACTCTGCACGGCTCAATAACAAAAGAGACTCGTCTTGAAATAGGCACAAAAAAGGAACTTAAGCCATTCGCTACATCGATTACTAATTTCCTTGCTGAAGATGAAGACTCACCTTGGTTTGGAAAAATTGTTCGTCCAAATACTACAAGAGCACCTTCAGGACTTCCCTCCCAAGGTCAGTTTGAGGATTCACTTATGGATGGCTATATTGGAGATTCCGTTATTGAGTACGGGGCAAGTGCAGGATATACCATAGCAGAACTTCTGGAAGTAATTAAAAATTATTGGAGAGCAATATTCATTTTAATGCCGGATTCTATCAACACTCCTGAGAATTATTATGTTACAAAAACACTGGGTATACACTCATTAAATTCATTGTTGCCTTCGATTTTCCATATCAAAAGGTTGAACAAAATTCCCACAAAAACAGAATTTGAAAAGATTTTGACAAAATTAGATGCTTTCACAGAAGAATTCTGGATTTCTGGGGGGGAAGCAGGCAGTTATGGTGGTGGAAAGGCAGCTTTCAGTTCGCTGACAAAAGAAATTCACAAAAGGATGTTAAATTAGAAAAGGAGATTAATATGACTTTATCAAACAAGAATCCACCGACCTGGAATTTTAGGGAACAGATACCCGGTGAGATGCTGGTAGATCCTATTCAAGAAGAGTTTTTCACAACTGATATAATTGGAGGACTCTCTGAAGCACTGATAAGGGAATGCATACAGAATTCTTTGGATGCAAAATCAACTTCATCGGAAGATCCCGTTAGGGTCAGAATCGGTTTTTTCAATGAGGGATCTGCTCTGGTTCCTAATCAGTATTCAGTTTTTTTTAAAAATATTAAAGCTCATATTTCAGCAGATGGAAACGGTCTTAACAAAAAAATTGATTTTACAGGACCAATGCCTTTCCTTATAATCGAAGATTTCGGAACGCAGGGTCTTGAAGGTGATCCTTATGAAGATTACATCGATGAATCTGCAGAGGGAAATCATAATTTTGCTTATTTCTGGAGAAATTACGGGAGATCCGGTAAACACGGCAATTCAATTGGCAGGTGGGGCCTGGGTAAGACCGTTTTTCCGGCATCTTCAAAGATGAATACTTTTTATGGTTTAACAGTGCGTGAATCTGATAAAAAAGCGTATTTGATGGGTCAGAGTGTTCTGAAATGGCATAAATGTCATGACGGAGTGTATAATCCATATGGTTCGTATGGCATTGAAAATTCCGACGCTAATGGGCATCTTTTAACTATACCAATTGAAGCGGAAATATTTCTTAATAATTTCAGTTCAACATTCGCACTAACACGAAATGGAAATTCTGGATTGTCTATTGTGATTCCACACCCAGAAGATGAAATAACAGGATCAAATATTTTTAAAGCTGCAGCAACTGAACTGTTTTATCCCATCTTGGCTGGAATCCTTGAAATCGATATTGAGTTTGACTCTGATTTGTGTCATATCAGACCTGATAATTTTGATGAAATATTGAATTCTAATAATTTTAGGATCCCTGAAAAGAAGTTGAATAATCTATTAGATCTTATTAAATTTACAAAATCTGTATTAATTTTTGATAAAGAACAATATATAACTGTAAATTGTCCTGATTCATTCAGATCACCAAAATGGGAGGATGAATTATTTAATGGTATTAATATTAGTGATATTAAAACGAGATTTGATTCAGGTGAGATATTGGGTTTTTCGGTACCTCTACAAATCCGGAAAAAAGATAGGAGTATTGAAACGGGAGGATTTAAGGTATATCTCCAAAAAGATCCTGATCTGACTTATTCAGAAAGTTATTTTATTAGGGAAGGATTCTCCGTCAAGGGAATGTCCCAGATGAGATCTAGAAATATTCGTGGGATGGTTGTAATTGACGATGGACCATTGAGTACTATGCTAGGAGATGCAGAGGGACCTGCTCATACCGAATGGCAGAAGGACTCGATGAAATTTAAAGAAAAGTATTACTACGGCTCAGGATACCTAAATTTTGTTAAGGATAGTATCAAAGCGGTATCGAATTTTCTCAGCAGGCAGACTGAAGAAATCAATGAAAAAATTCTGGGAAATATCTTCTTTGTCGAAGCACCCGAGAAAATCACTGATGTGAATCCTCCTGAGGGTCCTGATTCTGGAAGAGGCAAGGGAAGAAAAATAACGCCCCCAACTCCGACACCGACACCTCACTCTCCTCCTAAACCATACAGGATTGATCAGATAAAAGGGGGGGCAATTATCAAATCCATACCTGTAGATACAGCGATGCCAGATCAGCTTGAAATAAGATTTGCCTATAATATTCGTAAAGGGAATCCTTTCAAAGCATACAATCCCCTTGATTTCGATATTTCACAATCACCTATTCAGGTGGCATCATCTGGTGTGGAAATTATCAATAAATCAAATAATATCCTGATAGTAAGAATCAAAGATAAAGAGTTTGAAATCAAAGTATCTGGATTCGATGAGAATAGAGATTTGGCTATCCGTTCAAATAGTCGGAGGGGTATGTCATGATACGGCGATTCAACTATACTGGAAGGAAGAAAATCGATCGTGATAAAATAAAAATTCAGCTCAATAAAAACGAAGGGTTGTATACTTCATTCGATGCACAAATTAATTTGGAAGACTATAATTTTCCAGGAAATACAGCGATTTATGTGGAGGCTCGCGATAAATCATCATATATGCGATTTCCTTTTGGATCTATATCAACACAAAC